>JAUMUU010000122.1 GCA_030530545.1 Neisseria sp.
GGGAAGGCCGGAATTTGATGATATTCCGTATTTAAAGTTAAGTATGTTTGCTATATGTCTGCTATGGTACATAAGGGCGTTGGCAAAGACTTAGCCTTGCAATTTTAATTCACTATATAAAGCATTTTGGCGCGCATCGGCCATAAGGGCGGGGGGTTACTGCGAAACCCTGATGCCCGCGCTGATGTTGTGGCTTTGCGCCTGCACACTGTTCGCGCTCAAAAAGGAGGATGCCAAATCCTTACAGCAGCCGCAACATGTGGCGACACCCAGTTGCGCCTGCAAATCATCCAGCGTATTTGCGCCGGCGGCAACGGTTTCTTTGATTTGGTGGTCGGTAATGGCGTTACAGATGCAGACAAACATGCAAAGATTCCTTGGGTAATGGTGTTTTGAAATGAGATTTGATTGTGTTCGGAATATAAATGGAAACGGTTTGTATTGCAAGTAGGGCATATGTAAATTGTGCGGGCGGCCGCTTTAGGAAACCTGTTTGCAGCAAAAACGCATCAGCTGCAATCCGGCCGCCGTCAATAAGAGCGAACCGAAAACATGAAGCATGGCGGCCAAAGCGGCCTGCAGGAAGCGTTGGGCTTGCAACATACCGACTATTTCCAGCGAAAAGCCGGAAAACGTGGTCAAACTGCCCAAAAGCCCGGTAACAAACCACAGTTTCCAATAGGGCGGCAGCGCGGGAAACAAATCGGCCGCGCCCGCCGCCAGCCCGATTAGGATAGCGCCCAGCCAGTTGGCCGCCAAAGTGCCGCAAGGCAGGGCGGAGGTAAGCGGGTTGAGCCACAAACCCAGCAGCCAGCGGGCGGACGCGCCCAAAACCGCGCCCAGGGAAATGGCAAACAGGGAAGGGAAAAAAGGCGGATTCATCAAAATTTCCTTAACGGTTGAAACCCCGCCTTTAGTGGCGGCGGTAGGATTCGGGTTTGTTTGGGATGGCGTAACCCCTTCTAAATCAGGGTGATACACAGGGCTGCGCCTTATGTGCGGCCCTGTGTGTCGAAACATAGAAAATTCCTTGCGGTTGGGACGGGGCGCAAACGGCATCCTCACTATGGGGAATGCCGGCCCCGGGTATTTTTTAAGCCGTTAATTATATAACAAATCAATTTATTTATCGTAGTGGATTAAAATAAAAATAAGACAAGGCGGCAACGCCCTAGCCTTGCAATTTGATTCACTTGTGATATTCGGCAAAGACCCCGCCACCACGGCACGCCGCCCGAAAAAACCGACAAGCCGTTCAATGTGAACATCGCCGAAAAATTCTTTGACGAACCCGCTTGTCATGGCTAATCGGGATTTTTAGAATGGCGGCCTGTTTGCTTTTGGAGATTGATGATGAAACGGGTTGTTTTTTAACCCTGCTCGGTTTGGCCGCCCTGCCCGCCCATGCCGTAGTAAAAGATTGTTGGCACGAAGGCGGCAGTTCTTGGCGGTGTTTCAAAGACCAACGTAAGGAATTTGCCAAGAAATTGGCAAAAATCGAACCGAGGATACGCCGTCAAGATGCTTATATGGCCGACAGGTTCAAGGTGTCGCAACGTTTGTGGTTGAAATTTGTCGAAGCGGACTGCCGTTATGAAACCGAGTTCGCTGCCCTATCCATAGGCACTTCCTACGTCCATTTTTATGAAAAATGTATGGCCGAACGGTACGACCAACGTCTGAACGATGTGGAAGATATGATAAAGTTTTTAACGAAACTAAACGAACATGACAAAGAAATAAAATAGTATCAAACCTGAAAAGATAAGGCAATCTGCCTTCCCCGCCCCTTCACGGGGCTTTTTTAACGCCATTTGAAAGGACAAATCATGGCAAAAGCAGAAGCAAAACGCATAGCAGTCGGCATAGCCTGCGATATCATAGACGAAAACACGGGTGCGCCCGCCGCCTTCCACACGGTTTCGGGCGTGCATTTGTTCGGCAGTTGAACCAAGTCGGCGGAAACCGCCGGCGGAAATTAACGGACGTTGGAATAAGCCGGCTTTGGGCATGGTTTCTGTTTGCCGCCGAAACACGTTAAAATGCCGCCCCGAATATGTTTGATACGGTTTGGCCGCTTATGTTTTGGATATTGTTGAGTGTGTTGCTGCTGGTTGCCATTTTGTTTTTGCTGTGGCAGCACAAGAAGTTGGAACGGATTTGGCTGCAGGATTTGGACGGCGCGGGCAAAACGCCCACCGAAGGCGGGGACTGGTTGGCGCAAGGCCGGAAGAAATGGGAACAGGGCAGCCGCATCATTATGGATAACCTGCATCAGATGGAGGCCGATATCAGGCTGTTTTTGCAGTCGCGCACCGGCCTGCTCAGCGGCCGCCGCCGGGCAAAAGGAGAGGCGGACGTGCGGGAGGATGGGGATAATAAGGATCCGAACGGACAGGATGTCCCGTTGTTTGCCGCCGCCTTGAAAGAAACGGCACGGTCGGGAAGGGTGCGCCCGCCCACGCCGCAGTTGTTTGACGATGCCCAACCCTACCGGCCGGAAAAAATGCCGCCGCCCGATGCGGAAGTCATCGCGCCCGAGGAAATCGACCGCTTTTTGCAGCAGAAAACCGAAGAAGTGGCGGAAAAAAACCATGATGCGCCCAAAGAAGTCATCCTGCCCGATGATGCGGTGAGAAGCCTGCACGCGTCCAGGCAGGAAAGGAATGTGAAGATGCGCTGGTATGGCAATTACGGCGTGGAGGAAATCAAGCCTTTGCCGCCGGCCGCCGGACTGGCGGTCATAGAGTCGGACGATGCGGCCATCCTCCATGCCAAGGAGCGTTCCAACGAACGCCGCGCCGCCCTCCAGCAGAGGATGATGGCTTTGGAAACCATTGATGCCGATGAGATTGTCAATGAAATGCAAAACAAGGAATCCCGCGCCGACACGCCCAAAAACGCCGCAGGCCGCCTGAAGGGCAAAGACATGGAAGAACGCTGGCAGACGCGCCGTCCAAACCGTGCGGGGCAAATGCCCGATGTCATCAGCGAGGAGGAAATCCGCGCCAACCTGAACAAAGGCACTGTGCCGGTCAGCCGCCGCCTGCGCCGCATCAGCACCCGTTGGGACCAGGGGCAGGGGGGCGGTGCGGCCGAAGGACAAAAACCCGATACGTCCAAACTTGCCGCCGCCGCCCAAAAACGGCGCGACAGTGCAATCAGCAACCGCTACGAACCTTACCCCAAAAACCCCAAAACCTCGCGGGCGAAAATCCCCCCGCCCGATGCCACCGTGGTCGAGCCGCCCGAAGTGCCGGAAGTGCCGCCGCCCTTTGTCGATATCGCCCCTCCCGCCTCGGTTGCGTTTTCAGCCGAAGTGCTGCCCCGCCGGGACGGCTTCCCCCTGCCGCCCGAGGGGGGCGAAACTGTTCATCAGGAAGGCTGGCCGACCGCGCCCTATGAATCCGAAAGCCGTTCCGAAACAGACTGGATAAAGGTGTTCGGCGGCACGCAGGACGAGGGGTTGCCGCTTGAAGAAGCCGATGGCAAACAGCCCGCCGAAGAAGAACCCGCCGCCCCGAACACAGCCCCGGCCCGGCCGGCCGATAAGGGCGGGGCGGCCCATCCAGCAGCCTACAGGCTGCCCGATTCCGACCTGCTGCAGCCTGCCAGCTACAACCCCGAGGCGGCGCAAAGCGAGGAACAGCTGTTGGAAAACAGCATCACCATAGAAGAAAAACTGGCCGAATACAAAGTGCGTGTGAAAGTATTGGAGGCCTATGCCGGCCCCGTGATTACCCGCTATGAAATCGAACCCGATGTGGGCGTGCGCGGCAACGCGGTGTTGAACCTGGAAAAGGATTTGGCCCGTTCGCTGGGCGTGGCGGCCATCCGCGTGGTGGAGACCATTCCGGGCAAAACCTGCATGGGTTTGGAATTGCCCAACCCCAAGCGGCAGATGATACGCCTGCGCGAAATTTTCGATTCGCCCGCCTTTTCCCAATCCAAATCCAAGCTGACCCTGGCCTTGGGGCAGGACATCACCGGCGAACCCGTGGTTACCGATTTGGCCAAAGCCCCCCATCTTTTGGTGGCCGGCACTACGGGTTCGGGCAAATCCGTGGGCGTGAACGCCATGATTTTGTCCATGCTGTTCAAAGCCGCGCCCGAAGACGTTCGCATGATTATGATAGACCCCAAAATGCTGGAATTGAGCATATACGAGGGCATCCCCCATTTGCTTGCGCCCGTGGTAACCGATATGAGGCTGGCGGCCAACGCCCTGAACTGGTGTGTGAACGAAATGGAAAAACGCTACCGCCTGATGAGTTTCGTGGGCGTTAGGAACTTGGCGGGCTATAACCAGAAAATCGCCGAAACGGCCGCGCAGGGCGGCAAAATCGCCAACCCCTTCAGCCTGAACCCGGCCGAACCCGAGCCTTTGGCAAAACTGCCCTTCATTGTGGTGGTGGTGGACGAGTTTGCCGACCTGATGATGACGGCGGGCAAAAAAATCGAAGAGTTGATTGCCCGCATCACGCAAAAGGCGCGCGCCGCCGGCATACATTTGATTTTGGCCACGCAAAGGCCCAGCGTGGACGTGATTACGGGTTTGATTAAGGCCAACATCCCCACCCGCATCGCCTTTCAGGTGTCCAGCAAGATAGACAGCCGGACCATCCTGGACCAAATGGGGGCGGAAAACCTGTTGGGGCAGGGCGATATGCTGTTTTTGCCGCCCGGCACGGGTTATCCCCAGCGCGTGCACGGGGCGTTTGCCTCCGATGAGGAAGTGCACGGCGTGGTGGAATATTTGAAACAGTTTGGCGAGCCCGATTATGTGGACGATATTTTGACCAACAGCGCGGAAAATGACGCGCCGTCCGGCATGGGCGAACCCCGGGGCGGCGGCGAGGGGGGCGACCCTTTGTATGACAAGGCCGTAGCCTGTGTGATTGAAACCAACAAGGCGACGATTTCTTCCGTGCAGCGCCGTTTGAATATAGGCTACAACCGCGCCGCCAATTTAATGGAGCAGATGGAGGCGGACGGCGTGGTGTCGGCGGCCGATGCCTCGGGCAAGCGCACGGTGTTGGCGCGGGGCGGTTCGGGCGATGTATAGTTTAATCCCTTGTAAAATAAGTCTACCCGAATAGTTTTTTACAGACAGGAATATACTATGAGTGGAAAAAATCCTTTGGTTGCCGCAAAAATCCAAGAACTGCGGCAGAAAATCGCCCGCCCCTGCACGGCGTTTGAAACCGGCGGTTTCC
>JAUMUU010000123.1 GCA_030530545.1 Neisseria sp.
GCGAAATACTGCTTCTAACCATAGGGAATTGTCGGGCACAAATGCCCGACCTACACAGAATATCATTAAATTCCGGCCTTCCCGCGCAGGCGGGAATCCATCGTAAAACCTAAGAAACCTTGATTTAAAAAACAATTTCTGAACTTCAAAAATGGATTCCCGCCTGCGCGGGAAGGCCGACAACCGATAAGTTTCGTATCGAAAATAAAGTAATTTAGCTATATAAAATGCCCGCAATGTGTTGCACTCTCATTTCCCATTGTCCGTTTTCCCCCCTAGTCTGCTGCGGCCGCAATAAAAATCCCCCGTACATCGATACGGGGGATTTTTATTGCACCGTTTAGAAGCGGTAATTGACGGCAAGGCGGAAGTCGCGGCCGACTTCGGGCAGGGAGTTGCCGCTGCTGCTGGAACTGCGCTGGCTGTGCGAATAATAGTATTTGTTGGCGACGTTGTTCACGGCGAAGTTGATGTTCAAGTCGTCTTTGCCGGTGGGCTTCCAGTTGGCGTAAATGTCGTTTACGCCGTAGCCCGCGCGTTTTTCCAACTCGCTTCCGCTGCTGGTCGCGCCACGGCTGGGCGTGCCTATGCGGGATTGGACGAAGCGTCCGCGCCAGCCGATTTCCAGGTTGGGTCTCTCGAAGCGGTAGGCCAGCCCCGCCGTCCAGGTGCGGCCTACCGAGTGGGCTTTGGTGTTGATGTCGTAGGATTCGAACACATAGTGGTGTTTGGGGTCGCTGTAGGCCACGCCCATACGCGCGGTCAGGCCGCGCCAGCGGTAGTTTGCGCCGAATTCGTAGCCTTTGTTTTTGATGTAGCCGTTGTTGGTGGACAGGGTTACGCCCGAGGTGTAGGTGGCACGGCCGCCCGCGCATGAGCCGCGCAGGCAGGTAAAGTCATGCACATTGTTGATTTTTTGCCAAAAGTAGCTGCCGGTCAGCGACAGGTCCTGAATGGGGCGGTAGTTGAAGCCGATTTCGGTGGTGCGCGAACGTTCGGCCTTCAGGTTGGGGTCGGTTACGATGTTGCGGCTGGGGGCGAGCATGGATTCGTACAGGCGCGGGCTGCGGGTGGCGTAGTTGTGGCTGGCCTTGAACGACAGGTTGTCGGTTACGTCGTAAATCAGGCCCAGGCTGGGGTTGATGTCGCCGTCCGAGGCCGAGGTGTGGCCGGTCGTATTGACTTTGAAGTGGTCGTAGCGCAGGCCGGTGGTCAGGGTAACGGGCTGAAGGTCCCAAATGCCTTCGAGGTAAACGCCGTAATCGGTTTTGCTTTCGTTGGCGGCGGCGGTTTCCGTGCCCGGATGGTTGTTCTGTTTGCGCCAGTTGATGCCGTATTTGAGGGTGTGGAGGCCGAAGATGCGGCTGTCGAGATTCAGGTTCGCACCGGTGGCTTTGTTTTGGTCCGCGCCCTCGCCCGCGTCTTGACGGCTGGTTTTGAGGTGGAAGATGTTGGCTTTGATTTTGGAGACGAAGCCCAGGTTTGCGCCCTGGTATTCGAGGTTGGTCGCGTCCTGGGTGTAGTTGCGGTAGGAGGCGGGGTTGCGGGCAAAGTCTATAAATTCTTCGCGCAAGGCGCGCGTGCCGTAGGTTTTTTCCTGGCGGCGGCTTAATTCGATGCGGTTGTCTTCGTTGAAGCTGTAGCCGATTTTGGCCAGCAGCCCGCGTTGTCCCAGTGCGCTGTAGGGTACGCGCTCCCCGCCCGATACGCCGCTGTTGGTGTAGCCTTTGCCCGCCTTGTAGTCTTTTTCGGTAACCCAGTTGCCCGCCACCAGGCCGTCAAACCCGGCCGCGCGGCCATATACGGACAAGCCCCTGTTCCAGCCTTTGTTGCCGGATACGCCCGCATTCACTTTGAAACCGAAGTTTTGGCCGGGGCGCAGCAGGTCGGACGGGTCCAGGGTTTCGGCGACTATCGCGCCGGAACTTGCGCCTATGCCCGCCGAGGCCGAACCCGAGCCTTTTTGTACGGCGACGACTTTGACCAATTCGGGGTCGAGCAGGAAGCGGCCCTGGTGGTGGAAGGTGGAGGTGTCGGAGTAGGCATCGTCTACTTTGAAGTCGATTTGGTCCTGCCCCAAGCCGCGTATGTTTACCCATTGCGATGTGCCGTTGCCGCCGCCGAAGCCTATGGAGGGTTCGTTAAACAGCAGGCCTTTGAGGTCGGTGTCCGTGCTTTCGTCTATTTTCTGTGTGGTTACGCGGTGGGTGGACAGGTTCGCGCCTTTGACGACCACGGTTTCCAGGCTGCCCGATTCTTCAGGCGTTTCGGTGTCGGCCGCCTGGGCAAGGCCGCTGGTTATGGCGAGTGTGAGCAGGCTCAGGCGTATGTTGCGCGTGGTGGAAAACAGGGTGTTGGGGTTCATAGGGGTTTCCTTGATTGTCCCGCCTGACGGGGCGGGGTGCAGGAGGTGTTTGGGCGGGGATGCGGCCTGTCCGGTCCATCCTTTTTGCCTAAACAATAAGTGGTAATTTTCGGATGGTTGGATTGTAATTGATATTTATCATATTTTGTTAAAAACTTTGTCTTTTTATTTGTTTGTGTCTTTATTTTGTTTGTTTTTGTATGGGCGGGGCGGGTTTCAGGCGGCCTTGGGCCTGTTTGGGCCGCGTTGTTTTTCGAAAGGGAGTGCTGCTACAATGGCGGGGCTTTTTTTTCCGGCCGCCGGCCGTCTGAAAAGCCTTTGGGCGGTATTGCCCAAACCGACCTACACAGTCCCGACCATCAACCGACAAAGGAACTCCTATGTTTTCCAAGAGTGTTACGATTGCGAAATACGATCCCGAACTGGCGGCGGCCATAGCTGCCGAAGAGCAACGCCAACAAGACCATGTGGAACTGATTGCCTCTGAAAATTACGTCAGCTATGCGGTTATGGAGGCGCAGGGCAGCCAATTGACCAACAAATACGCGGAAGGCTATCCGGGCAAGCGGTATTACGGCGGCTGCGAACATGTGGACGTGGCCGAACAATTGGCCATAGACCGCGTAAAAGCCTTGTTTGGCGCGGCTTATGCCAACGTCCAGCCGCATTCCGGCTCCCAGGCCAACCAGGCGGTTTATACCAGCGTATTGAAGCCCGGCGACACGATATTGGGCATGAGCCTGGCGCACGGCGGACACCTGACGCACGGCGCATCGGTCAATATTTCGGGCAAACTGTACAACGTGGTTGCCTACGGCCTGGACGAAAACGAAGTATTGGATTATGACCAGGTTGAGCGTTTGGCTTTGGAACATAAGCCTAAAATGATAGTTGCCGGCGCATCGGCCTACGCCTTGGAGATAGACTGGGCGCGTTTTCGCGAAATTGCCGACAAAGTTGGCGCATACCTGTTTGTGGACATGGCGCACTATGCCGGACTGATTGCGGCCGGGGAGTATCCCAACCCCGTTCCGTTTGCCGACTTCGTAACCACCACCACCCACAAAACCCTGCGCGGCCCGCGCGGCGGCGTGATTCTGTGCCGCGACAACACGCATGAAAAAGCGCTTAATTCCGCCATTTTCCCCAGCCTGCAGGGCGGCCCGCTGATGCACGTCATAGCCGCCAAAGCCGTGGCCTTCAAAGAAGCCCAACAACCCGGATTCAAAGAATACGCCAAACAGGTCAAAACCAACGCGGCGGCGATGGCCGAAGAATTGGTCAAACGCGGCCTGCGTATCGTTTCCGGCCGCACCGAAAGCCATGTCTTCCTGGTGGATTTGCGCCCGAAAAACATCACCGGCAAAGCGGCCGAAGAAGCCTTGGGCAAAGCGCACATCACCATTAACAAAAACGCCATTCCCAACGACCCCGAAAAACCCTTCGTTACCTCGGGCATACGCGTGGGCGCGGCGGCCATTACCACGCGGGGCTTTTCCGAAGCCGATTCGCGCGAATTGGCCAACCTGGTCGCCGACGTATTGGAAAACCCCGACGACGAAGCCGTATTGAAACGGGTGGCGCAGGCCGCCACGGCCCTGTGTGCGAAAAATCCGGTTTACGGCGAATGATGTTTTAACGTCAGCCGCGCGCCGCCTGCGGGTTTGGATAGAACAAACCATTCTGCCCGCAGGCGGCTTTTTCAATATGTCTGACCAACATGGGGACAATCGAATGGGAAAAAAACGAGATGCGTTTTCGCGCCTGATACTATCCTTGAAAGCCCTGCCCAACGTGGGGCCCAAGTCGGCGCAAAGGATGGCCTACCATCTGCTGCAGCACAACCGGGCGGGCGCGGAGGAACTGGCCGCCGCCCTGCAGCACGCCTTGCGGCAGGTTAGGCATTGTGCAAGCTGCAACACCTTTTGCGAAGAAAAATTATGCGAAATATGCGCCGACCCCCAAAGGGACAAACGCCGCCTGATGATAGTCCATATGCCCGCCGATGTGGCGAATATGGAATCGGCCAACTGCCACGACGGCCTGTATTTCGTCCTGATGGGGCAGATAAATCCGGCGCAGGGCATGGACCTGAGCCACATTGCCTTAGACAAACTGACCGCACGGCTGCAAAACAGCGGGGTGGAGGAAATCATCATTGCCACAGCCTTTACCGCCGAGGGCGACGCGACCGCGTATGTGTTGGCCGAATTATTGAAATCCCTGCCTTTCAAAATCAGCCGCCTGGCAAGGGGGATGCCTGCGGGGGCGGAATTGGAATATGTGGATGAGGGAACTTTGGCGCAGGCCGTCTACGACCGCAGGCAGTTGTAGCAAATCCCGACCCGCCTGCTTTTAAAGCCTATGATTTTACTGGGAATACCCATCCCGAAATTCGTGCCAAATAATCAAAATCAATAAAATCTGTCCGGATATTTTGCGGCCTTGCCCATTTTCTCAAAATAAAATTTTTCAATAAAAAATTTATGCGAATTTAAGAAAAAACTCCGAACAAAACACAAACCCCGAACCACCAACACCCCCCAGCAATCAAAAATTAGGGCAGGGCGGACAAACATCATAAACATACAATCAAAAGAACAGCTAAGGGCGAAACAACCATCAGCTACATTTTCCGTAAACACCGTCATAATGGTTATGACGACATACAAGTAGAGGGTAGCACCCTTATGGGTCAGACCCTTAACGGACATTACCGCCTTGTCTCATTTTTATAGTGAATTAACAAAAACCAGTACATCGGCCTTGCCATACTATCCCTTAGCCGCCTTGTCCTGATTTTTGTTCATCCACTATTATCCACTATAACAACAG
>JAUMUU010000124.1 GCA_030530545.1 Neisseria sp.
TTTCAACCGTTAAGGAAATTTTGATGAAAAAGGCCGTCTGAAACCCTGTTCGGACGGCCTTCATTATCTCCCCGGCACGGGAATCATCAATCCGCAATCACACCGTTTGCCTGCAGCAGATGGCGGATTTTTTCCTCGGCCTTTTGGCGTTTGACCGCCTGAACCAACTGCGGCCTGATTTGCGCGGGCGGCGGCGCACCGGCGGCACGTTCGGCGGTGGCGACCTTGATCAAATAATATCCGCCGTCCAACCTTACCGGCCTGCGGCTGATTTCGCCGCGTTCCATAGTGGCGACAACCTGCGCGACGGCGGGCGGCATATCCTTCAGAGCCATCTTTTCCCTCAGCACCTGCCGGCCGGGGTAGCGCGAGGCCAACTGCCCGAAGTCCAAGCCCTTCAACAACAACTGCTGCGCCTGCCGCGCCTCGGCCTCCGTATCGAAGCGGATTTGCTGCAGCCCGACCAGGCGGGTGGAAAAATCATAAGCCCTGTGCAAATCCAATTCGCTGACGGGGGCGGCCTCCATCAAATAATCGGTATAACGGTCGGCATAGAAGCGGGCTTCGGCATTTTTGAGCTGCAGTTTGACATCCGCCTCCTCGTTTAGGGCGGCGCGCAGGGCGGCGTTTTTCAATACCTCGGTTGCCTGCAGCTCGGTTTCGACCTGTTTGCGCGCCTCCTCCGGCACGGGTGCGTCGGCGGGCAGGCCGGACTGGCGGTTCAACTGCCTCACCATACTGTCTACCCGTGCCTGTTCGATTTTCGGCGCGGCGGCAGAGAGGCCGGCGAAGAGCAAAATAGCGGCCGGCAGCGGTTTGCGTAACATATACATTCCCTTTCGCATTATCGGGGGGTTATTTGGCCGGCACGATGGAGGCTTTCTGATACAGTCCGCCTATGGCCTGATCAACCTTGGTTTCCCGTATATTCTGCGCGATACCGTTTTTGGCCTCTTCCAAAGAGGGCAGCTTGACCGGCCGTTTGTCCTGAACATAGAACACACCGTAAACACCGTTGCCGCTCACGGGGTTGGTAAACTGCCCCTTTTTCAAATCCTTCACAGCGGCATAAATCGGCGGTGCGGAATCCTGCAAATCCTTCAGATTATCGAAATCGGGATTGATGCCGCCGTTTTGTTTTGCCGCCGGATCGGCCGAATACCTGCGCGCGACTTCGGCAAAAGGCTTCTTGGCTTTAAGCTCCTTGACCGCCTTTTCCGCATCCTCCTTTTTCGGGGTCAGGATTTCGCCAAGCTGCACCTCGCTCGTACCCTGATAACGGGCGCGGCCGGCCTCATAAACCTTTTTGATTTCCTCATCCGTAACCGGCTGGCTGCGCAACACATGCGCGACAAAGGCCTGGTTCAGCAGGTCGGTCTGATAATCATCCCACAATTGTTTGAAATCGGCCTTTTTGTCCGCGCCCTGCTCCTTGGCCGATTTTTGCGCGGCGGCAAGGGCGTCTTTAAAATCCTTCTGCTGGTCCAACTTCAGCCGCCGCGCCTCCTGCGCCACCAACAGGCGCGTTACCGCATATTGCGTCAGCTCGTTGCGTAATTCCGGGCCGTCCTGGATTTGCCCGTTTTGCTGCTGCAACAGCCTTACCTGCCGGTCGATTTCGCCGCTGTCGATTTTTGTGCCGTTTACGGTAACTATAGTTTGCGCCATCAGGCTGCCGGACAACAACATCGGCATCAGCGCGTAAATCAGATAACTTTTTTTCATCATCGTTCCTTAAATTTTCAACCCCGCCTTTCCGCAAACAGGCTTAATGGAAATACTCGTCCGGGGTCTGACTGCGTATGCTTAAAGCATGTATACGGCCGTCCGCAAACAAATCCGCCAGCGCGTCTTTCACCATACGCTGCCGCATCACGCGGGAAACACCGTCAAAGGCGGGGCTGACGACCAATATGCGGTAGTGGCCGCCGCCCCGGTTGCCCGCATGGCCCGCGTGGAGGTGGCTTTCATCCTCAAACTCAAACACCTCGGGCTGCAGCCCGGCCAATGCGGCCGCAATCAAACCCTCCATATCGGGCGCGGTCATTTGAATACCGCCCTGTAGGGCCTGATTAGGATTTCGCCGTATACCCCGGCCAGGGCATAGGGGTCTTGCGAGGCCCATTCCTCGGCTTCGTCCAGTGAGGCGAAGGAGGCGACAATCAGGCTGCCGGAAACGCGCCCGTCATCTTCGGGCAGGGGGGTGGGGCCGGCGGTCAGCAGGCGGCCCTGGGCCTGCAGCTCCTCCAAACGCGCCAAATGCGCGGGGCGGGCGGCCATGCGCGCCTCATGCATACCCTCGCCGTCCGTGGCTAGCAGCATATAATATTGTTCAGTCATGTTTTTGTCCCTGTGTGAGGTGGCGGCTCAGGTAGATGCCCTGGGCCAGGAAGAAAACAAACATCAGCGGTATCGCGCCGAAAAATTTATAGTTGTTCCAAACGGCTTCGCGTTCGGCGGAAAACGGGTAGGCCACGGCCAGGTTGATGATGCCCATGGCGCAAAAGAAGGCAATCCAGCCCGCCGCCAGCCTGTTCCAAACGGCATCGGGCAGTTCCAATTCCCTGCCCAACAGGGCGCGCAGGCCGTTTTTCTTCATCAGGCAGCTTACGGTTACGGCCGCCGCCGCCGCCCAATACAGCAGGGTGGGCTTCCACATGATGAAGGTCCGGTTGCCGGTCAGCACGGTCGCGCCGCCGAACACCACGACCAGCAGCAGGCTTACCCATTGCATGGTTTCCAGTTTTTTGAATTTCCACCACAAAAATACCGCTTGGACAATACCGGCGGCAACGGCGACCGCGCTGGCCCAAATGATGTTTTTGGTCAGGATGTAGGTCAGAAAAAACAAAATAACGGCAATCAGGTCGCCGGCTGCTTTCATCGGATATTCCTTGATAGGGGTTGTCGGCCCGCCGCACAAAATACGGGGCATGGCGGGTTGGATTTTGGCCTGTTCCGCAGGGGGCGTTTCAAAAGCCCCAAACCCCGCGCATCATACAGATACGCGCCGCCTTTTGCATCCCGAATTTGCCGCCTGCGCCTGACCGGCAAGTGGGAATCAAGTGGAAAGATAGAGACAAGCGGCGGTACTTTATGCTGTTTCTTTACGATTAAAGTTGGCGGGGAAGGCGATAAAAGATAAGATAGAAAGTTGTAATTGCAAGGACGGCGCACCGGCACCGTCGTACAGGGGATAAATTTTGAAAGTGAACAGTAAAATTAGTTTGATGGCGTTGTCTGTTTCGCTGCTGGCATCTGTCGAATCTTTTGCGGAAATGGGACCCGTGCGCGTCAATTCCGGCGTGGGCGAACCCTTTTCCGCCACCATCACCGTATCCGGCCCCGAGGCCAGGGAGCTGTTGAGGGGCAGCAAGCCCAGCTTTTCCGACAGCCGCTTGAAGGCCAATGTCAGGAAGTCGGGCGGGAAGGCCATCGTCAGCCTGCGTTCCAGCGGCAGCATCAACGAGCCTGTCATCATTTTCCAGATGGGTATAGGCGGCAGGTCGCGCCAATACACCGCCCTGATAGACCCGTCCAACCCGCAGGCCAAAACCATTGCCGACGATATGAAAAAATCCGTCGCTGCCGGAAACAATAAAAACAAGCCGGCCGAGGCCGACAAAGACGACAAAGACGGTAAAAAACAAAAAACGCCGCCCAAGGAAAAAAACAAAGAGCATAGCGCCCAAGACGATATGCCCGGCCTTTATGTGGTCGAAAAAGGCGAAACGCTGACCACCATAGCCAAAAAACTCAAGCCCGAAGAATGGACGGAGGCGCAGGCCATCAACGCGCTGATCCGCGCCAACAAAGGCAAGCTGGGGCACAAACGCAAAAACGTGCTGTATTCCGGCCTGGTGCTGAACCTTCCGCCCGAAATGGCGAGAAACCTGTCCGATGCGCCCCCGGCATCGGACGGGGACGGCGGCCGGGAAGGGCGGCCGGATGATGCGGCGCAGGCGGACGGCACGGCCGAAATGCCGCCCCAAACCCCGCCCCCCGTGCCGAACGGCGCAGCCCCTGCCGAAAAACCGGCGGATGCAGGCGGCGAGGCCGACTGGCTGAAATGGCTTATGGCCGGAGGTTTGGGCGGCGTGGTGGCCTTTTTGGCCTTTATCCTGTACAGGCAGTCCAAAAACAACAAGGGCGGCGAACCCCCGGAAAGGAAGGCCAAGCCCAAGGGCAAAGGGGCGGCCAAGGAAAAAGGCAAGGAAAAGGGCATACGCACCCACAAGCCGGTGGCCAAACCGAAAAACCCCAAAGGCCCGATTACGAAAGAGGAAGCCGCAGCGGCCCTGGCCGCGCAAGAGGGCGAAGCCGACGATTGGGTGGACGACAGCGATTTGGATTTAGCGGACGATATCGTCTTTTTCACCGACGAACCGTCCGCCCAGCCGGCCAAGCCCGCGCAAGGCGGGGGCGCGCCGGAAAGTTTCGATTTGGATTTGGATGCCTTGGACATCGGCCAGCAGCAGGGCATCATGAGCAGCGCGGTAACCAACGACGAGGAAACCCGCAAACGCCAAAATGCCGATTGGGATGCGATAGAATCAACCGAAAGCATTTACGAGCCTGACGAATTCGACTTTAAAAAACCGGCCGCCAAGGCCGCCACCCCGCCGCCTGCTGCGGCCAAGCCCAAACCCGCCGCGCCTGCGGCCGATGATTTGGACGGCTTTTTTGATATTCCGGCCGCGCCGCCGGCGGCCGCCCAACCCGCTCCCGCGCAAACCGCGCCTGCGGCCGATGATTTGGCCTTCGACATACCTGCGCCGTTTGACGAGCCTGCCGCACCCGCCAAGGGCGGCGGGACATCGGTGAAATCCTGGGCCAGCCCGGCCTATTCCCAAGCGGAACACGAGGCCGCTTCCTGGGCCAGTGCCGATGTGTTTGCCAAACAGCAGCCTGCCAAGCCTGCCGCCCAACCTGCCCCCGCGCAGCCGCAACCGTCCGCCGGTTTGGAAATGGTGTTGGAAATGGAAAAACCGGCAGCGCCGGCAGCCGCTGCTGCAGATTTTTCTTTGGACGGGGCTGTTGGGGATGGGCAGCCGGCATCTTTGGATATCTCTTTTGATGTGCCGACTTTGGACGAACCTGCCCCTGCCGCGCCTGCGCCCGCACCGGAACCTGCGAAGGCTGCGGCCGAGCCTGAAGTGTCTCTTGA
>JAUMUU010000125.1 GCA_030530545.1 Neisseria sp.
ATTGCCCGCGCGCCAGCTTCTCGATTTCGTAACGCGCACGCACGCGCACGCTGCCTTTGCCGGTTTCGTAAATCCGACGCAATTCGTCCGCAGGCGTGATGATTTGTCCGCCGCCGGCAAAATCGGGCGCAGGGATGTACTGCATCAGGTCGGCGGTTTCCAGCGTCGGTTTTTTCAACAGCGCAATCGCCGCCTGCGTGACTTCGTTCAAATTGTGCGAGGGAATCTCGGTCGCCATGCCCACTGCAATACCCGACGCGCCGTTGAGCAACACCATAGGCAGGCGTGCGGGCAGGTGCAGCGGTTCGTCAAACGCGCCGTCGTAGTTCGGCACGAAATCCACCGTGCCTTGGTTGATTTCGGACAACAGCAATTCCGCAATCGGCGTGAGACGCGCTTCGGTGTAACGCATCGCCGCCGCCCCGTCGCCGTCGCGCGAGCCGAAGTTGCCTATGCCGTCGATTAAGGGGTAGCGCAAAGTAAAATCCTGCGCCATCCGCACCATAGCCTCATAGGCGGAACTGTCGCCGTGCGGATGGTATTTGCCCAAAATTTCGCCGACCACGCGTGCCGATTTCACCGGCTTCGCGCCCGCGGTCAAACCCATGTCGCGCATGGCGAACAAAATACGCCGCTGCACGGGCTTTTGGCCGTCTGAAACTTCGGGCAGCGCGCGGCCTTTGACCACACTCATGGCGTATTCGAGATAGGCGCGTTCGGCGTACCGGCCTAAAAGCAGGTAGTCTTCGCCCGTAGCAGAGGCACTGGTGCTAAAGTTCATCGGCATTCCTTAAACCATTTAAACAATAAAAACACATAAAAAACAACAAACCACAAAACACCGGCAAAGAGAGGCCCCGTCCCGCCCATCCCTGCCCGGGTTGGCCGAATCCCCGAAAAACAACGCACCGCTTCACCGCCCCGCAAACCGGCAGCCCCATACAAGTCGCGTATTGTAAGGCAAATCAACTGGTTTGGCACATACAGACAGCCTTATGTTAGAATGCCGCCCCTCGAACGTCATAAAACAGCGGGCGGTTGCAAACACAGCATAACAAAGCGCAGGCCCGCCCGGGCAAAAACGCCCCAAAACCAAAAAACACCAACCAAAGGGATAACCATGAATCCGAATATAGAGGCCGCACTAAAGCAGCTCAACATCCTGATTTTGGGGAAAGAAAAAGTCCTTACACAACTGATTACCTGCATCCTTGCCAACGGCCACATCCTATTGGAAGACGTGCCGGGCGTAGGCAAAACCACCCTGGCGCACGGCGTGGCGGCCGTATTCGGCCTGGATTACCGCCGCATACAATTCACCAACGACATGCTGCCCTCCGACCTGCTGGGCGTAAACATCTTCCGTCCCAACGACGGCAAATTCACCTTCCACCCCGGCCCCGTATTCCACTCCTTCCTACTGGCGGACGAAATCAACCGCGCCTCACCCAAACTGCAATCCGCATTATTAGAAGCCATGGAAGAAAAACAAGTATCCGTAGACGGGCGCACCTACCCGCTGCCCCAGCCCTTCATCGTTGCCGCCACCCAAAACCCCACCGAACAACTGGGCACCTTCCCCCTGCCCGAATCCCAACTCGACCGCTTCATGATGCGCCTGAGCATGGGCTATCCGACAGAAGAAGCAGAAAAAAGACTCTACTTCAACGGCGACCGCCGCCGCGCCCTGCCCCAAATCAAACCCGTCGCCAACGCCCAAACCCTGCACGAATGGCAGCAGGAGGCCGCCAAAACCATATTCAGCCAGGCGGCCGCCGAATACGTCTACCGCCTGGTCCACGCCACCCGCCAACCCGGGCGGTTCGTTACCGGCCTGAGCCCCCGCGCGGGACTGGCAGTGGTCAATGCCGCCAAAGCCAGAGCCTTCATCCACGGCAGGGGGCATGTCGTGCCCGACGACATCAAATCCGTATGGATTCCCGTGGCCAACCACCGCCTGCAGTCGCTGCAGCAGGGCATGAACACCATACAAATCCTATCGGAAATCCTGGAACATGTGGCCGTCCAATAAACCCCGCCCCGTATCCGGCCGCTGCCCCACACTCAAAACCATAGCCTTGCGCCCGACCCGGCTGGGCGCGGGCCTGTCGGCCATGGTGGCCCTGCTGTGGCTGGTGGGCGTAAACTACCAAGTCAATCTGGCCTATGTGGCGGCCTTCTGGCTGCTCGGCTTCCTATTGGTGGCCGTATTGCTCAACCTGCGCCAACTGCTGGCCCTGCAAATAGACGTAGCCATGCCGCAGGAAGTCTTTGCCGGCCAAACCGCCGTCCTGCACCTGACCGTGCCCGAAGATACCCGCAGCCGCCGCCTTTGGCTGTGCAGCGAAGACGAATTCCTAAACCACAGCCAAACGGCCGAAAAAAACCTTTGGCAGCCGTGGCTGGCGGGGCGGGGCGGAGAAGGCGCGTTCGAATGGCGTATACCCGCCCTGCTTAGGGGCTACCTCCACGTCCCCCCCTTAAGGACCGCGTCGGTCGCTCCCTTCGGCCTGACCATGGCGCAATGCGTATGGCACTGGCCCAGCGAGGCCGTAGTTTTCCCCGCACCCATAGAACACAAACTGACCGAAAGCCGCCCCAACCGCGACATAGACGCAACCGAAACCCGCCCCGTGGCCGGCGGCGACGACCTATCCTACCTGCATCCCTACCAGGACGGCATGTCCCTGCAGCAAGTCGCCTGGAAAGCCTATGCCAAAACCGGCGAAATGCTGGCAAAACGCTTTGAAGAACCCCATTCCTCGGCAGCGAGCCAAGTGATTTCCTACCGCGACTACCCGGCCGGCACATCCCGCGACCAACTGGCCGGCATGCTCTGCCACCGGGTATTGGCCGCCGACCGGCAGGGCAGGCCCTACATACTGGAACTGCCGCAAAGCACCATTACCCCTCAGAACGGCCAGCGCGAAATGTGCCTGACCGCACTGGCCTTATGGTAAACCCGGTTCGAAAAACACCCGAACAGCCCAAAACAACCATGCTCATCCTAAACCCGTCATTCTTACAAAAAGCACCCCCCGCGCCGGTGGCTGCCGCAGTATTGCTGGCCCTGGCCTGGACCTCCCTGCCGCTGCTCTCCACCCTCCCCCTGCCCGTCATAGCCGTATTCGGCGTTTTGTGGCTGATACGCCTTTTCCTGTTACAACTCGAAACAGTCAAACTCCCCCTGCCCGTGCTGATACTGATGATGACCGGCGTGGGCTTCCTGGTCTGGCAGCAGCTGGGCACCATCATAGGGCGGGACGGCGGCATCTCCTTCCTGCTGCTGATGGTCATGCTGAAATCCTTTGAAAGCGGCAACCTTAGGGATTGGCAGGTACTGCTGCTGGCCATGCTGTTCCTTACCGGCTCGGCCGTACTGTTCAGCCAAACCCTGTTAATCGGCTTATGGCTGTTACTGGCCCTGCTGGCCGTCAGCCTGTGCTTTGCCCTCTTATCGGGCATAGCCCTGCGCCCCGCCATACGCCAAAGCCTCTTCGCCTTCGGCCTGACCATGCCCCTGATGGCCGTATTATTCGTCGTCATACCGCGCAAAAGCGAACCCCTGTGGCGCGTGCCGCAAAAACAAAACAGCCAGGCCAAGACCGGCCTGTCCGACACCATGAGTCCGGGCAGCGTCAGCAACCTCGTACAGACCAACGAACTGGTCGCCAACGTCATTTTCGAAGACGGGCAACAGCCCGCCCGCGAACAACTCTACTGGCGCGCCATCATCATGTCCGACTTCGACGGCAAAACCTGGCATTCCGTCCCCGAAAAAATAGACACAAACACCCGTCCCTCCCGCGCAACGGGCAGGAGGCTGTCCTACGAAATGATACTGCGCGACCAAAACGGCATCGTCCCCGCACTGGATTACCCCTACAGCCCGGATTCGCGCAACGCGAATATGCGCCTGGGCAACGTCATCCGCGTCCGCAGCCGGGAAGGCCTGCGCCGCGTCAAACTCGAATCACAGGCCGCAGACACCCTGCCGCAAAAACTGACCGATTTCGAAAAACGCTATTACCTTTACCTGCCGCCCGGAGGCAACTTCCGCACCCGCCAACTGGCGCGCCTGCTGGCGGGGCAAAGCACCAATGCGCGGCAGCTTTCGCGGCAAATCCTTAATTACTTCCGCAACGAAAAATTCTCTTACACCCTGCAGCCTCCCCTATTCAGCGGCAACGACAGCATAGACGAATTCATGTTCAACGGCAGGCAGGGTTTTTGCGAACACTATGCCCAAAGTTACGTCGTCATGATGCGCGCCGCAGGCATACCCGCCCGCATCGTTACCGGCTATTTGGGCGGGGATTATCAGGAAAGCGGCAACTTCTGGCAGATACGCAGCAAAGATGCCCATGCCTGGGCGGAAATCTGGCTGGAAGACGAACAAGCCTGGCTTAGGGTAGATCCGACCACGGCCGCTTCGGCGCAACGCCTGAGCGGTTTGGATGGCGCACTGTCCGAAAACGAGCGCAACATGATTTCAGGCGGCGGCAAAGCCGGCTTCTGGACACAATGGCTGGAGAGCGGCCAATTCTATTGGCAGCAGTGGGTGATCAACTATGACGAAAGCAGCCAAAACAACCTGTTTGCCAAAATCGGCTTGGGCGGCTTCAACTTCAATACCGGCATCCTGGCCGGCGGGGTAGGCCTGCTTGCAGCCCTGCTCCCCGTAGCCTTCTGGTGGAAGCGAGGCCGCCGCCGCGAACAACAACCCCTGACCGAAGGCTTCCTGCTGTTAAAAGAAACACTCCTAGGTTCGGAGGCGGAAAACCTGCCGTCCGTTACCGCGCGGGAACTGCTGGCCCTGATGCGGCAAAACCAAATCAATGACGAACAACTCAAACAACTGCTTAAACAATATGAAGACTGGCAGTTCGCATCATATCGGCAACCCGATAAAGCCCGGCAGCGGCAGTGGTTTGCCAAAATCAAGAAAGCGGTTAGGCCATATAGAAAAAATAATACATAATTTCGATACATATCAAATAAATACAGATTTATCCCGTTTTTCATTCCAAATTATGTTTGACAAGAAAAAACCGCATCTGTATAGTTCGCGTCTTCGCTGCTTGCAGCACGCTCTTTAACAGACAGATTACC
>JAUMUU010000126.1 GCA_030530545.1 Neisseria sp.
TGGATGACTTGTTGCAGCAGCAGCATTTCCTGCGCCCGCCAGTCGCGGCGGTCGGCCTTGGATTTTGAGGTCATGTCGTGGTTGTCTGGTGTAAAAATTCCGAATGGTATTGTAAACAAAATATAGGCCGCCCGAAACCCGTAAGGTTTTTCCGGGGCGGCCGCGAAAAAAGGCCGTCTGAAAACCCCCGGCTTGACGGAAGTTGTTTTCAGACGGCTTTGGTTTGGGGAGGGCTTAGTTCAAACCCAAAGTGCCGCGCAGTTTGCCCAATTCTTCGGCCAGGGTGTTAATCGGCGCCTGCAGTTTTTTGCGGTCTTCTTCCGACAGTTTGTCGTAACTTTCAAAACCTTTGCCTTTTTTGTATTTGGCCAAAATGGTGTTGATTTGTTTGAAGTTGGCATCGACGGTATCCAGCAGTTCCTTGTTCTTTTCGGCTATGGCCGGGCGGAACAGGTCTACGATTTTCTGCGCGCCGTCTATATTGGCCTGGAAGTCGCTCAGGTCGGTATGGCTGTAGCGGTCTTCCTCGCCGGTGATTTTGGTGCCGGCCACTTCCTCAATCAGCGCGGCCGCCCCGCCCACCACTTTGCCCGGGGGGAAGGTCAGTGCGTCGATTTCGGCCTGCAGTGTTTTGACGTCTTTTTCCAGGCGGTCGGCGGTTTCTTTTACGCCGTCCACGTTTTTCTCAACCCACAAGGCGTATTCTATGCGGTGGAAGCCTATGAAGGCATCGTCTTTGGCTTTTTCCTTGTAATCGTCTTCGCGCGAGTCTATGGCGGGGTCCAGTTCGTTGAACAATTCGGCAATAGGCTCTATGCGTTCGTAGTGGACGCGCACATCGGCAAACATGGCTTTGGCTTTTTCGATTTCGCCCGCTTTGACGGCGGCGACAAAGGGTGCGGTTTTTTCCACCAGTTGTTTGGCCTCGCCCTGGACGTAGGTTTTGTAGTCGGCCAGGGGCTGCGCCAGCTTGGCCATGTCGGCCTGGGCGGCATCGGCCTTGAAGCCGCTGTCGGTAACGGTCAGTTTGCCGCGCGGGTTGGTCAAGAGGCCGCAGGTCATTTCATATGTGCCGGGCAGCAGGGTAACGGTCATTTTGTCGGTCAGGCCGGGCAGGATGTTTTCGCGTTCGTCCACCACCATCACGCCTTCCAAAATTTCCCATTCCAGCTTGCGCGCGCTGTTGTTTTTGATGTTGAACACGGTTTTGCCGCTGGGGACGGTCAATTCCATGGGTTCGCAGGCGGTGTCGTTTACGGCGACGTTCACGCTGCCGTCGGCATTGGGGGCGGCAGGCGCGCCGCTGGTGGCGGCCTCGCCCGAGGCGGGCGCGGTTTGCGCCGGTTTGTCGGCCTCGGGCGGCTGGCAGGCGGCAAGGCCGGCCGCCAGGATCAGGGATAGTGTGATACGGGTAAGCTGCATAGTTTTTTCCTTTTCAGGGTTGGACGGCTTTTTTGTCGCCGCTGTGGAGAAACCAGAATAAAACGGGTATCAGGTAAATAAAGTAGGAGGCGATGTCGCTGGCGGTAGGGTGGTCGGTGTAGCCGAAAAAGCCGCCCAACAGCACGCCCAGGGGGCTGTCGTTGTGCAATACGGCCGACCAGTCAAACAGGATGGTTTGGCCTATGTTCCAAACCCCCGCCTCGTGCAGGGCGCGGAAAGAGCCGGAAAACAGCCCCGCCGCCACAAAAATCAGAAATACCCCCGTCCAGCGGAAAAATCTGGCCAGGTTCAGGCGTATGCCGCCCTGATACAGCAGTATGCCGATAACCACCGCCGCCGCCAGCCCCAATATCGCGCCCGTCAGGGTGTGGTGGCCGGAGCTTTGGGTAAAGATGGCGATAAGCAGGAACACGCTTTCCATGCCCTCGCGCAATACGGCCAAAAAGGCCATTAATACCAAGGCCCAGCCCGAACTGCCTTCTTTCAGTGCGGCCTGTATCGAATCCTGTATCTGTTGCTTCATGGAGCGGGCGGCCTTCTTCATCCAAAGCAGCATGTAGGTCAGTATGCCCACGGCGGCAAAGCCTATAACGCCGACCAGGAATTCCTGCTGCTTTTGCGGAATCTCGCCGGTTATCCTGTAGATGGCGATGCCGGCGGCCAGGCAAAGCAGGGCGGCCGCGCCAACGCCCAGCCACACTTTGCCCATCAGGTGCCGGTTGCCCGACTGCCTCAAAAATCCGGCCACTATGCCGACTATCAGCGCGGCCTCTATGCCCTCGCGCAACATGGTTAAAAATGCGATAAACATGGTAAGATGCGGGTTGGTTAATTTGTGCAAATATTATCCGTCTATCACTATGAAAATGCAAACTGTTTTCATGGGTGTGCCGTTTGGGCGGCGGAAAAAACCGCGCAAGGCCGTCTGAAAGCCGCCGGCATGGGTTTGCCGCCCATACCGATAACCTGCCCGCCCTACCGTGTTTTGCGGCGGATACGCAAAGAGGTGCAAAATGAACAAACCCTTATTCCAACCCTATACATTTAACAACGGCGTATGCGTCAAAAACCGGCTGGTGGTCGCCCCCATGACGCATTTTGCCTCCACGCACGAGGGCAACATCAGCAAAGGCGAGCGCGTTTTCCTAAGCAACCGCGCCCAAGGCTTCGGCCTGTTCGTTACCGCCGCCACGCTGGTGTCGCCCGAGGGCAAGGCCTTTATCGGCCAGCCTCATGCGGTGGGCGGGGACAATTTGGCCAGCCTGCTGGAAGTGGCGGAAATCCTGCACGAGCAGGGTGCCAAGGCCGTTTTGCAGATACACCACGGCGGGTGCAAGGCGCGCCGGGATTTGTTGGACGGCGCGGATATGCTTGCACCCTCCGATGATGAAAAAAGCGGCGCGCGCGCGATGAGCGATGAAGAAATCCGCCGCGTTATCGGCGATTTTGCCCGTGCCGCCGATTTGGCCGTACAGGCGGGTTTTGACGGGGTGGAAATCCACGGCGCGAACGGTTATCTGCTGCAGCAGTTTTATTCGGCGCAAAGCAACCGCCGCAATGACGGCTGGGGCGGCAGCCGCGAAAAAAGGATGCGTTTCCCGCTGGCGGTGATAGAGGCCGTAAACGAAGTCAAAGTCCGCCGCGCCTGTCCGGAATTTATCGTCGGCTACCGTTTTTCGCCCGAGGAGGCGGGCGATAACGGCCTGACCATGGAGGATACTTTTGCCCTGCTGGATGTATTGGTCCATCAGCCTTTGCAATATTTGCATGTTTCCTTGTGGGATTTCTATAAAAAGGCAAGGCGCGGGGCGGACACTTCGCGCACGCGCATGGAATTGCTGCACGAACGCATAAACGGCCGCCTGCCTTTAATCGGCGTGGGCAATTTGCTGGATGCGGCGCAGATAGAAGGGGCTATGGACAGCGGCTGGGCGGAATTTGTCGCCCTGGGCAAGGCCGTGATGATGAATCCGGATTTGGTTGCGCTGCTGGAAAGCGGCCGGGGCGGCCAAATCATTACCGAATTGGATACCGGCCGCCCCGACCGTTACGGCATCCCGGATTACCTGTGGCAGCTTTGCTTGGAACATCACGCCTTTTTGCCGCCGGTAAAGGGCGATAAGGATTGGCGGCCTGTGGATATTTGATGCGGGTTTGCGAAGATGTGGCGGATTGGAATAAAAATAAGACAAGGCGGCGAGCCGCGACAGTAAGGATAGTACATAAGGGTGTAGGCAACGACTTAGCCTTGCAATTTTAATCCGCCATAAAAAAGGCCGCCCCCGTGTTTGGGGCGGCCCGGGCTTTGGTTAATCGTTGCCTACGCATAGGGTTTTGATTCGGCCGCTGCTTAAAACGGCAAGCAGGTAGCCGCCTTTGCCGTCCAATTCTATAAACGGGGTGGTTTTGCCGGTATCCCCGTCATGGGCGTTCTGCGTCTGTAATTGCTCGCCGTCGGCATTGTGTACGGCAAAACGGGCGGTGCTTTGCGCGTTTAACAGCGCGCCCGCTTCGCCGTTGAAACTGAATCGGTCGCCTTTTTTCACTTTGAGGTTGTGTACGCAGCCTTTTTCATCCAGTTTCAGGGGTTTGACGGTTTGGGCATGGGCGGCCGTTGAAAGTGCCAAGGCGGCAAATGATGCCAGGATAAGCGGTTTTTTCATCAAAATTTCCTTAATGGTTGAAATCCCGCCCTTCAGGGCAGTAGAACTTGGGTTTGTTTGGGAGGGGTGTAACCCCTTCCGACACAGGGCTGCGCCTTATGTGCGGCCCTGTGTGTTGAAACATGGCGGTTTAATTTCAAACCGTGGTCTAACAGCCCGGCCTTGCCGCCCGACCTTTACGGTCTGCAGCCCTGCCGTCCGAGCCTGATTCAAACCTTGTCCACTATACAAGTATTGGACCGGCTTGGCAATCCGCGCCTAATTCCATGTTTCAACGCTTGGAACTATATAGTACGGCAAGGCTGGGCAACGCTGTACTGGTTTTTGTTAATTCACTATATATACATAAGGCGCAACAAGGGGTCGCCTACCGCCCCGAGGGCGGCCGGGGGAATGTCATCCGCGCCGCCAAGCGGTATCGCCGCCTTTGTCTTCCAGAATGATGTTGTGTTCGTTCAGCAGGTCGCGGATGCGGTCGGACTCCGCCCAGTTTTTATCGGCGCGCGCCTGTTTGCGTTGGGCAATCAGGCTGTCGATTTCTTCGTTGGAAAGGCCGTCTGAAACCGCGCCGCCCTGCAAAAACGCGGTCGGGTCGCGTTGCAGCAGGCCGATGATGCCGCCCAAGGCTTTCAGGCAGCCGGCAAGCTCTGCATCGTTGGTTTTGTTCACTTCGCCCGCCAGTTCGAACAATACGGCCACGGCCTGCACGGTATCGAAATCGTCGTTCATGGCGGCGTAGAATCGGCGCGTATAGTCGTTGGCGTTTTCGGACAGCTCAAACGCGGCAGGCGGCGTGTTTTTCAGCGTGGTGTACAAACGCGTCAGTGCGCCTTTGGCATCGTCCAGATGCGCGTCCGAATAATTCAAGGGGCTGCGGTAGTGGGCGCGCAGGATGAAGAAGCGCACGACTTCGGGGTCGTATT
>JAUMUU010000127.1 GCA_030530545.1 Neisseria sp.
AAGAATTTTTGGTTTTGCGCGCAGATGGTTTCCTGACGGTAGGCGTTGGGCAGGAGTGAACCCAGGTATTGGTTGTTGGTGTAGAGATTGACGGTAGGCCCCTCTATGGCGTCTGCCTGCCGGTAGAAGACGACTGATGCCCTGTTGGCGGGGATGTCGGTGCTGTAGCCCCCGCTGACGGTATCCACCCATACTTCTTTTTGCACGCTGGTACACCCCGCCAGAACCGCCAGTGCCGCCGACAACCATAATCCGTTACGCCCAATCATTTGTTTGTATGCTCCTTGAAATTGTTCCGCCTACCTTGTGTCGCCCGAACAAGGGTTGGTGTTACGGCTGTCTTCTGCTTCGGGTTTTTGCTTTGAGGCGGGTCAAAAATTTCGGCATTTTATTGATACATAGAGGCTGTGTCTAAGGAATTTTGCTTTGACGCGCATCTTATCCGAATTATTTGTCCGATATATATGTATGGAATCAAACGGTATTTGCAACGGACGAGTGGTTATCTTTAAATTTTGCGTGTTTACAACAAAATAGCGTGTAAAGGCCGGGTGTTCCCCGGAGCCGCGCGCCGCCCTGAAATCCTTTTCGATTGAAACCTGCCCCTTGGGGGCGGTAGAATCGGGCCCGGCCGGCCGATGCGGTTTTGCCGGTTAATATGTAAGTGTTTTTTGCAGGCTGTTTGCGGGCGGGCGGTGCAGGGTTGGGCTTGTGCGCCACGCTGTTTTTCCTTTCTGATTTTTTTATGCACGGTTATTGTTTTCATGCGCCTGACCCACATCAAACTTTCCGGTTTTAAGTCTTTCACCGACCCGACGACGATTCATGTCCCCGGGCGGCTTGTCGCGGTTGTCGGCCCCAACGGCTGCGGCAAGTCCAATGTAATCGATGCGGTGCGCTGGGTGTTGGGCGAGGCCTCGGCCAGACAGTTGCGCGGCGAGTGTATGCAGGATGTGATTTTTAACGGGGCGGCAACGCGCCGTCCCGCGCCCAGGGCTTCGGTGGAGTTGGTGTTTGACAACGCCGACCGGGGTTTGCAGGGGGTGTGGGGGCGGTATGCCGAGGTGAGTATCCGGCGGCAGCTGACGCGGCAGGGCGAGTCGTCTTATTTTATTAATAATCAGTTGGTGCGCCGCCGCGATATTACGGATTTGTTTTTGGGTACGGGCGTGGGTGCGCGGGGTTATGCTGTCATAGAGCAGGGGATGATTTCGCGCATCATAGAGGCCAGGCCCGAGGAGTTGCGCGCCTATATCGAGGAGGCGGCGGGGGTATCGAAATATAAGGAGCGCCGCCGCGAAACGGAAAGCCGTCTGAAAGATGCCGCCGATCATCTGCAGCGTTTGGCCGATTTGCAGGGGGAGTTGGCCAAGCAGGTGGAGAAGTTGGAAAGGCAGGCCCAGGCCGCCGAACGTTACGGCCGGCTGACGGAGGAGCTGGCGCGGCAGCAGGATTTGTCGGATTTTGTGTTGTGGCGGCAGGCTTTGCGGCAGGCCGATGCCGCCACCGCGCTGCACGGGGATTTCCGGCAGAAGCAGGATGAGGCCGAGGAGCTGGTGCGTTTGTTGAATGGGAAAATCCAAAAATTGCGCGAGGCCGAGCAGGAGTGGCAGGGGCAGGTGATGGATTTGTCTGCCCGCCACGCGGCCTTGCGCGAGCAGCGCGCGCGCCTGGAGGAGCAGGTGCGTTCCCGCATCAGCCTGCAGCAGCGTATCGGCCGCGACCGTATGGCGGCGCAGGCAAGGCTGCAGGGCATCGCGCAGGAAAGGCTGGCCTTGGGCCGGGAGTTGGATGATGTCGGGCAGGAAGGTGAGGAAAGGCAAATCGAGTTGGCAGAGTCGGCCTTGCGTGTGGCGGAATATGAGGAACGTCTGCCCGGGTTGGAGGCGGAACAGAGCGAAGCCGAGCGTGTTTTGCGGCTGCAGCAGGAGGAGGCCGACCGTTTGAGGCGGGAGTTGGCCTTGAAACGGCAGCAGCTCGCCCATGTGGTGCAGACGCAAGGCCGCCACGGACTGCAGCAGACCCGTCTGAACGAGGAGTTGTCCGCCCTGAGCCTGCCCGCCGAGGGCGAGGCGGAGGCGGCGCGGGAGGCGGCGGAAGGTTTGGCGCAAGGACAAAGGGATTCGGAGGGGCGGCTCGAGGAGGCGGAAGACGAGGCCGGCCGTCTGCGGGAGGCTTTGGACTATGCCGAAAGCCGCCGCCAATCGCTGAACGGCCGGTTTGTCGCGGCCGAAGCCGCGCAACGGGAGCTGGCCTCGGTTTTGCCCAAGGGGGACGGGGATGATTTTTGGGCGCGGACCGAATATGCCCAAGCATCCGAATTGTGGCGGCATATCGAGGTGGCGGAGGAATGGCGGCATGCGTTGTCGGTCGTGTTGGCAGGCCGTCTGAACGCCCGCAGTGTCGGTGCGGATTTTGTTCCGCCATCCCCCCTGCCCAAGGACGGAGCATCCTGGGCATACGGCGGCCGCCCGCCCGGGGGTGAAACGCCCCCGCCACAGGCACTTATCCGCCAAATCCGCGCCGGCGGGGATTTTGGTGCGGCCGCGCATGATTGGTTGGACGGGATTTTGTGCGCTCCCGATTTAGACTACGCATTGGCGCACAGGGAACGATTGGGCGGGGGGCAAAGCTGGCTGACTCCCGAAGGCCACCAAATCGGCCGCGCGGGGGTGCTGCTTTATGCCGAGGACGGGCGTGCCGCACTGGTCGGGCATAGGATGCGTTACGAGGAATTGTCGGAAGAGTTGGCCGCACTTGCCCCGCAATGCGATGCCGCCCGCGACGAATGCGGCCTTTTGCGGCAAAGGCTGGAACAGGCGGAAAACAGGGTCAGGGATTTGGCGGCCGAACAGCGCGGCCGCAACGTGCAACTGCAGGCCGCCCAAACCCGCGCGGCCGAGCTGTTGGCCAAAATCAACCAGGGGCAGTTGCGCCGCGACCGCATAGGGCAGGAACTGCGGCAGTTGGACGAGGAGCAAACCGCCCTGCGGCATCAGGCGGACGGGCTGGAGGCGGATATCGGGATTTTGGACGAGGCCGCCGAAGCCATAGGGCAGCGGCTGCTGCAATCCGAGGGCGGGCTGGGCCGGGTGCGGCAGCGGCTGCAACAGGCGCGGCTGACCTTGCTGGAGGAAAACCGCCGCCACGGCACGGTCGAGGTTGCGGTTCACAAATTGCAGCAACGCGCACACAACATCCGCCGGCAACTGGACGACCTGGCACAACAGGAGGCAGACTGGCAGGGCCGCCAAAGCGAGTTGGCACTGGCCTTTGAAAACGGGCAAGACCCGGAGCAACGCGAAATGCTGGAAATGCTGGCCGTGCAAATCGCCGAGTTGGACGAAAGGTTGGCCGCCGCCCAAAGCGGCCTGGACGGCACGCGGCGGCAGGGGGGCGGATATTATGCCGAACAGCAATCCCTGTCTTCCGCCCTTCCCCGCCTGCAGGCGGCCACGCAAACCGCCCTGCTGCAACAGCAGGAGGCTCTGATTAACGCCAAACGCTTCCATGAGGGGCTGGCCGAACGCCGCGCCGATTTTGCCGCACTGGAGAAACTGGCCGGGGAAACGGGGGAGGGCGCGGGGCTTGAAGAAGGCATCCGCACCCTGCAGCAGCAGATTCAGGCGCTTGGCGCGGTAAACCTCGCCGCCCTGCAGGAGTTGGAAGAAGCACGCGAACGGGATGGTTATTACCGCAGCCAGAGTGAAGATGTGCAGGCCGCAATCGGGCTGTTGGAGGAGGCGATAGCCAAAATAGACGGTGAAACCAAAACGCGCTTCAAGGAGACTTTTGACGCGGTAAACGAAAAGGTTCAAACCTTCTTCCCCACCCTGTTCGGCGGCGGCGAAGCCACCCTTAAGATGGCCGGCGACGACCTGCTTACCGCCGGCGTGTCGATTATGGCGCGCCCGCCGGGTAAGAAAAACAGTACCATACACCTGCTGTCCGGCGGGGAAAAGGCTCTGACGGCCATGAGCCTGGTGTTTGCCCTGTTCAGCCTGAACCCCGCCCCCTTCTGCCTTTTGGACGAGGTGGACGCGCCTTTGGACGATGCCAATACTTCGCGTTTTTGCAATCTGGTCAAGGAGATGTCGGCGCAAACCCAGTTCCTCTATATTTCGCACAACCGCCTGACCATGGAGATGGCCGAGCAGTTGGTCGGTGTAACCATGCAGGAAAAAGGTGTGTCGCGGATTGTGTCTGTGGATATCCGCCAGGCTTTGGCTATGGCGGAGGCTTAGGGGAAGGGGCGGTGTCGTAGTTATACCGTTATGTTACGGTGGTTTGATTTTAAGGATTTTTTGATGGGGACTTGTTTTCGGTTGATTGCTCAGGTGATGCTTGCGTGCTGCCTTGCCTCGTGCCGGATGCTGATCGAACACCAGTTGGACAGGGCCATGGGCGGGACGGGGCGGGACGATGTTACGCCCATATTCAACCGTGCCCACGATGTTTTGCAGCAACGCTGCGCCGGTGCGGCAGACCGCGCCGCCTGCCTGAACAGCCAGCCTGATTTTGTGGTTGTCCGCTATCACGGCCGGCGTTATAAGGTTTATCCTAACCAGCGCAGTTTGTTTGACTGCCGCCGCGACCGTGTGCAGTGCGATTGATGTTGTCCGGCATGTTCTTCGGCAGTATGCCAACCGGCCGGGGGTGGAATGGGCGGGATATTTAAATCAAGGTAAAAAAACCCTCCCTTTCGGGAGGGGATGGTGTCATTAATTGACTTGTTCCATGTATTTTTTCAGACGGCCTTTGCTCTGCATGGCGCGTTTTTCCATTTCGTCCGCGACAGCCTGCGCTTGGGCTTTGTTTACCGGTTTGCCGACTTGGATAACGCCGTTCATGTTCATCATGCGGTGCGGCGGGCAGGTATAGACGTACACGCCTTCTTTGTCGAGTTTGAGGGTGAAGTCTTTGCCGTCTTCGGACAGGAAGTCGGC
>JAUMUU010000128.1 GCA_030530545.1 Neisseria sp.
GCGGTGAAACTGGCGCGGCGGGATTTGAACCATGTATGGGTGTTGCCCGTTTGTGCGATAATCGAACCTGATTTGGCGGCATTCGTATTGGAGCGGATAAAGGCCGGCCGAAAAACAGCAAAACAGAAGGCAACCTCATGGAACAAAAATATTTCGACATCCTCGTCTGCCCCGTAACCAAGGGCAAACTCGAATTTCACCGCGACAAACAGGAACTGTGGAGCAGGCAGGCCAAACTGGCCTATCCGATTAAAGACGGCATCCCCTATATGCTGGAAACCGAAGCGCGCGAACTGACCGAAGAAGAACTGGCATGATAAATTTTACCGTCATCATCCCCGCCCGCCTGTCCTCATCGCGGCTGCCGCGCAAAGCCTTGGCCGACATACACGGCAAACCCATGATAGTCCGCACGGCCGAACGGGCGGCCAAAAGTGAGGCGCGCCGCGTCATAGTCGCCACCGACCACGCCGACATAGAGGCGGCCTGCCTTGCCTGCGGCATAGAAACCGTCATGACGGATGCCTCCCACGAAAGCGGCACGACCCGCCTGGCCCAGGCCGCCCGCCTGCTGGGATTGCCGCCGGATGACATCATAGTGAACGTACAGGGCGACGAGCCGCTGATAGACCCCGCCCTAATCGGCCGAACCGCCGCCGCCCTGGCCGAAGGCGGCGCACCCATGGCCACCGCCGCCCACCCGATAAACGACTTTGCCGAATTTGCCAACCCCAACGCGGTCAAAGTCGTATTGGACCGATGCCGCAACGCCCTCTATTTCAGCCGCGCCACCATTCCCTATCCGCGCGACATCATGCGCGAAGGCGGGCGCGGGCTGCCTGCCGAAACCGCCGTATTGCGCCACATAGGCATCTACGCCTACCGCGCCGGATTTTTGCAGCAATATGCCCAAATGGCCGTTTCGCCCCTGGAAACCATAGAATCGCTGGAACAACTGCGCGTCTTGTGGCACGGCCATGCGATAGCGGTGGAAATCGCGGCGGACGCGCCGGCGGCGGGCGTGGACACGCAGGAAGACCTGGAACGCGTCCGCGCGTTGTGGCCGAAGTAATGTCTTTTCTGACGACCGTGGTTTTGTGCAGCCTGCTGCCGGGCAAAACGGCGGAGGCCGGGGATTTGGCCGAATATGCCGTCCGGGGAAGCGGCGACGGGATATATTATGTGGAAGGCCGTTTGAAAAACACCGACAGCGCCTTGGCCGTTTATAAAACCGAAATCAGGCACAGGGAGGGCGGCGAGGTGCAGGTATTGGTCAAAACCACCCTGGCGCGTTGCGTAAAAAGCATCAACCCGCAGTATTTCCATACCCCGCCCTTGGACGGAGGCACTACGGCACTCATCAGTTTCGGCAAGGACAGGAAGGTGATTTGGCACAGGCCGCAAGGGTTTCCAGACAGCCGGTAAAGTATTAATATCCGGTTACGGACGATTGCGATTTTTAACCATCCGCCCCTCCCACGGCGCGGATTCGGACAGTAAAGGAACAACGATGTTTCAACACACAGGGCCGCACATAAGGCGCAGCCCCGTGTATTGCCCTGATTTGGAAGGGGTTACACCCCTCCCAAACAAACCCGAATCCTACCGCCCCAAAGGGCGGGGTTTCAACCATTAAGGAAATTTTGATGAAAGTATTGTTATTGGGCGCGCCCGGCGCGGGCAAAGGCACGCAGGCGCAGTTTATCACCGCCGCCTTCGGCATCCCCCAAATCTCCACCGGCGACATGCTGCGCGCCGCCGTGAAGGCCGGTACGCCCTTGGGTTTGGAGGCGAAAAAAATCATGGACGCGGGCGGCCTGGTGCGCGACGACATCATCATAGGCATGGTCAAGGAGCGCATAGCCCAAGACGATTGCAAAAACGGCTTTCTGTTTGACGGCTTCCCGCGCACGCTGGCACAGGCGCAGGCCATGCGCGATGCGGGCGTGGTTTTGGATGCGGTGGTGGAAATAGACGCGCCGGACGAAGTCGTCATAGACCGCATCAGCGGGCGGCGCATACACCAGCCCTCGGGCCGCAGCTACCACATCAAATACAACCCGCCCAAAGTGGCCGGCAAAGACGACCAAACCGGCGAAGACCTGATACAGCGTCCGGACGACAACGAAGAAACCGTCAAAAAACGCCTGCGGGAATATCACGAACAAACCGAAGTGCTGCTGGGCTTTTACGGCGGCCAAACCGGCGAAGCCTCGCCCAAATACATCAAAATAGACGGCACGCGCCCGGTGGAGGCCGTCAAGGCGGAAATATTGGCGGCCTTGGGCGGATAAGCCGCCGCCGGCAAAAAAAGGCAGCCCGCCCCTGCCTGCCCGTTTGCGAGAAATGGATAGACAAGGGCGGCAATTAAAGGCACAATCACAATTCCCCTTTCCGCCGGCATCTTCCAAGCTGTACGCAGCAGAGAAACCAAAAACGCAGCAGCACTCCTTGCCGAGATAATAATCATGATGCCCGGGAAAGCCGATACATTACTCATTTATTAGATACTTTTCAAAGAGGTTAAAGTTATGCCCCAAACCAAATTCAACGTGGCCGGAATGTCCGGCAAAGAAGATTCCAAAAAATTGGTCGCCGCCGCCGAAGCGGTGGACAACGTCCGCATGGTGAACGCCAATTTCGAAACCGGCGTGGTGGTCGTTACCCATGCCGACGGCGCGGATATTGCCGCAGTGAAAAAAGCCATTTCCGATGCCGGCTTCAAACCCGAATAAACGGCAGAAAACGCAGGCCGTCTGAAGCCTTTTCAGACGGCCTTTTTCCGTTTTAAACCCCCGGTTTCCCGCCCTGCGGCCACAGATGTTCCAACACACAGCGCCGCACATAAGGCGCAGCCCCATGTGCCGCCCCGATTCGGAAGGGGTTGCGCCCCTCCCAAACAAACCCGAATCCCACCGCCACCAAGGGCGGGGTTTCAACCATTTAAGGAAATTTTGATGAACCCGTTTTTGGACCAACTCCAGCCCTATCCCTTCGCCCGCCTGCGCGAAGCACTGGAGGGCATAGCCCCGCCGCCCGGCCTTTCCCCCGTCATGCTGCAAATCGGCGAACCCAAACACCCGGCCCCCGCCGTCATCACCCAAGCCCTGGCCCGGGCATCGGCCGAATTCGACAAATACCCCCAAACCGCCGGCCTGCCCGAATTGCGCCGCGCCTGCGCCGCATGGGCGGCAAAACGCTATGACGGCCTGCAACTGGACCCCGACACCGAAATCCTGCCCGTATTGGGCAGCCGCGAAGCCTTATTCTCCTTTGCCCAAACCATACTCGATCCACGAAAACCAGACAGCCTGGTCGCCGCCCCCAACCCCTTTTACCAGATTTACGAAGGCGCGGCCTTATTGGGCGGGGCGCAAATCCGCTTTGCCGGCTGCCGCGCCCCGCGTTTCCTGCCCGACTGGAACGACATCCCCGCCGAGGCCTGGCCGCGCGTCAAACTCCTCTTTGCCTGTTCGCCGCACAACCCCACGGGCGCGGTCATGAACTTGGACGACTGGGCGGAACTATTTTCCCTGCAGGACAAACACGGCTTCGTCATCGCCTCGGACGAATGCTATTCCGAAATCTATTTCGCCGGCAACAAACCCCTGGGCGCATTACAGGCTGCCGAAAAACTAGGCCGCAGCCGCAAAGGCCTGGTCATGTTTACCAGCCTGTCCAAACGCTCCAACGTCCCGGGGCTGCGTTCGGGCTTTGTTGCCGGCGATGCGGACCTGTTGCGCCCCTTCCTGCTCTACCGCACCTACCACGGCAGCGCGATGGGCATTCCCGTACAACGCGCCAGCATAGCCGCCTGGGAAGACGAGGCCCATGTAGAAGCCAACCGCAGCCTGTACCAGGCCAAATTCGACCAAATCCTCCCCATATTGCGCCCCGTCTTCGAAACAGCCATGCCCGAGGCCTCCTTCTACATCTGGCTCAAAGTGCCGGACGGCGACGACTTGGCCTTTGCCCGCCGGTTGTGGCGCGAGGCGGCGGTACAGGTCCTGCCCGGCCGCTTTTTGGCGCGCGACAGCGAAAAAGGCAACCCCGGCCAAGGCTACGTCCGCATAGCCCTGACCGCCTCCTTGGAAGACTGCCTGACCGGCGCGGGGCGCATGGCGGACTTATTCGCAACCAAATAAAATAACCGCCCGAATAACCGGCACTTGACAGGGGTATATGGTTATTCGGGCGGTTTGTCTGTATACTCAAAAAACAGCGGTAAAAAAATAACTTAAAACAAAATCGGTTTAACACCCTTGGCTATTCAAAGCGGCGTTTGAAGAAGTACATTACAGGAAAACATCATGTCTAAAATCACATTGACCGTTCGGAAGGCGGACGATGGCCTGTCGCCTGCCTCAAGCAAAAAACACCTGCTGGACAAACAGCAAACCCTGCATCTTCAAGCAGATAAACATACCGACTTCCAACTGGCGGATGAAGACGGCAACCTTCCCCAAGACATCATACTGACTCAGGAAGGCGAAGATCTCCTGATTGGCCAGGTCGGAGAAGAAAAAGCCGCCGCCGTCATCAAAGACTACTACGTCCATCATGCGCCTTTCCCGCAAACACCCTACACCCCGCCCGAAGCACTTACTGTTGCAAATAATCCACAACTGGCCGAAGCCGCCGAAATCCCGTTAGCACCAAGCATGAGTACGGGGGCGGGTTCAGGCCTATTATCATCGACCCCGACCTTGGCGGGGGCAGGCATCTTTACCGGCTTGACAGCCACCGCCTTGGGTGTAGCCAACCACAAAAGCAAAAAACACCCAAGTTCGGAACAACCATCGCCCGACAACGGCAACAACACCAAACCGACCGACCCGGCCAAGCCCGATAACGGCGGTAATACCAAGCCCAACGATCCGGCCAAGCCCGACAACGGCGGAAACA
>JAUMUU010000129.1 GCA_030530545.1 Neisseria sp.
TCTGGCGCGCGCCGGCGGCGTGGAAGTGATTAAAGTCGGCGGCTGATAAGGCGTTATTCAGGCATCAAAGGCCGTCTGAAAACCCGCGATCCGGTTTTCAGACGGCCTTTCAAATACAAAATACAAACCCGCCCCTCTGCCGGACAACGAAGTTTCCCGCCATATCGGTTAAAATGCCCCCTTTGATTTTTAACCAGCATCCCGCGCCATGCCCGATTGGAAAATCCCCGCCCTGTGCCTCGTTGCCGCCCTGGCTTTTATCGAACCGCCCGACATCCTTTCCCGGCTCAAAACCCCGCCGGCTGCCGAAACCATACGCGGCCGCAGCGGCACATCCGCCCGACCCGCGCCGCAAGGCACGCATTACCGGGGGCGGGTAACGTCCGTGCACGACGGCGACACCGTCCGCATCACCGACACCGACGGCCGCAAACACAAAGTCCGCCTCGCCTACATCGACGCACCCGAAATCGGCCAGGCCCACGGCATCGAATCGCGCGACCGCCTGCGCCGCATCCTGTCGGACGAAACCGTAGACGTACAGGTAACCGATACCGACCGCTACGGCCGCGAAGTGGCCTACCTCTTTTCAGACGGCCTCGACATCAACCTGAGCCAAATCGAAAACGGCGCGGCCTGGCACTACACCTCCATCGCCAAAAAACAACAGCCCAAAGCCGATTTCGCCGCCTACGCCGCCGCCGAAGCCTACGCCCAAGCCGAACGCACCGGCCTTTGGGCGAAGCGCGAACCCCTCGCGCCCTGGCTGTTCCGCAAACAACAACACACCGCACAACCGCAATGAACAAACAAACCCGCCAAGAAATGTTCGAACGCTGGCGCGCCGAAAACCCGCACCCGCAAACCGAACTGAACTACACCACACCCTTCGAACTCTTGATTGCCGTCCTGCTTTCCGCGCAGGCCACCGACAAAGGCGTGAACAAAGCCACCGCCAAACTCTTCCCCGTGGCCAACACCCCGCAGGCCATGCTGGACTTGGGCTTGGAAGGCGTGATGGAATACACCAAAACCATAGGCCTCTACAAAACCAAGTCCAAACACATCATCGAAACCTGCCGCATCCTATTGGACAAACACGGCGGCAAAGTACCGCAAACGCGCGAAGCACTCGAAGCCCTACCCGGCGTGGGGCGGAAAACAGCCAACGTCGTCCTCAACACCGCCTTCGGCCAACCCGCGATGGCCGTGGACACCCACATCTTCCGCGTCGCCAACCGCATGAACCTCGCCCCGGGCAAAAACGTGCGCGAAGTGGAAGACAAACTGATCAAAGTCATCCCGAAAGAATTCATCCTCGACGCCCACCACTGGCTCATCCTGCACGGCCGCTACACCTGCAAGGCGCAAAAACCCCTCTGCCACCGATGCATCGTCAACGACCTGTGCGAATACAAAGGCAAAACCATAGAACAGGCCGTCTGAAAACATGGGCTTCCGCGTAGCTGAAACGCAGCCCCCGCACAATACCGAATCGGCGAGTCATTCCCCAATCACACCGACTAAAACACAACATACCCAACCATGACACACACACCCGACAGGCCGTCTGAAAATCCCTCCACCGCCCTTTCAAACGGCCTCACCCCCTCCTTTGCCGACCGCCTGATGCACTGGCAGAAACAGCACGGCCGCCACAACCTGCCCTGGCACAGCCGCGACCCCTACCGCGTCTGGCTGTCGGAAATCATGCTCCAGCAAACCCAAGTCGCCACCGTGGCCGGCTACTACCCGCGCTTCCTCGCCGCCTTTCCCACCGTATCCGCCCTCGCCGCCGCAGCCGAAGACGACATACTCGCACTCTGGCAGGGCTTGGGCTACTACAGCCGGGCGCGCAACCTGCACAAAGCCGCCAAACAAATCATGGCCGACTTCGGCGGACAATTCCCGACCGAACGCACCGAATTGGAAAAGCTGTGCGGAGTCGGCCGCAGCACCGCCGCCGCCGTTGCCGCCTTCGCCTTCCTCAAACGCGAAACCATACTCGACGGCAACGTCAAACGCGTACTCTGCCGCGTCTTCGCCCAAGACGGCGACCCGCAGGACAAAAAGTTCGAACACACCCTCTGGACACTGGCCGAAAGCCTGCTGCCGCCCCAAAACACCGACATGCCCGCCTACACGCAAGGCCTGATGGACTTGGGCGCGACCGTATGCAAACGCAGCAACCCCGCCTGCACCGCCTGCCCCATGAGCGACATCTGCCAAGCCAAAGCCCAAGGCCGTACCGCCGAACTGCCGCGCAAAAAAACGGCGGCAGAAGTCAAAACCCTGCCGCTCTACTGGCTGATATGGTACGACGAAAACGGCGCGCTCCTGTTGGAAAAACGCCCCGCCAAAGGCATCTGGGGCGGCCTCTACTGCACCCCCTGTTTCGACAGCCTGCAAGCCCTGCACGACTTTGCCGCCCGACATGGCCTCGCCGCCGAAGACTTAACCGAACTCCCGCCCCTAACCCACCGCCTGACCCACCGCCTGCTGCTGATTACCCCGTTTGCCGCTACAGGAAAAAGGCCGTCTGAAACCCTTTCAGACGGCCTCCTGGTGATACCGGAAAAACTGGCGGACTACGGCCTGCCCAAACCGCTGGCGGCATGGCTGGCGGAAAAACAGCCCGCCCTGTTTTAAAAGAATAAAAGGCCGTCTGAAAGCCGGGAAAACGGATTTACCGCCGTTACCCCCACTTTCAGACGGCCTTTATACCTCCGGTACGGCACATTCAGATAAAGACAGATTCACTGACGCTTCCGCCCACAGCCGTACCCGACCTTCCATACGGGCTTGCTCCATCGGCGGTTTACCGCCTTACACCGAAAAACTGTTTATCCGCAGCGCACTAAACCGCCCGCCCGGTTTGCAGCGGCACACCGCTCAAACGGCTCATTTCCGCCACATACGCCGCCACCTTCGGCGGCATCTCCAGCCCGCGCACAATCGTCAGATTGCGCAAAATCGGGAACACCAAAATATCCTCCATCCCCAATTCTCCGCCCAATGCGTCGGCAGAAACCACCAAGCCTTCCAATTCGGCAAAATCGTCCGCCAAACGCGCCAGATATTCCGGCGTTTTCGCCATATTTTCCGCGAAATTGCCGATAATCTGCTCCTTTTTCGCTGTGAAGTAATCCACCGCGCTTTGTTCGGCAAATTCTGGCAAATCCGCCAGCACGTCCCGCGGCTGTACCAACTTATTGGCATAAGTACCGACTTTGTCCAACCAAGCCCGCACCTGAGGCCGCACTTCTTCTTTCAGACGGCCTTTCCCTGCCCTTTCGTCGATATAGCGCACAATATCCAAACTCTCGCCCATAAACGAACCGTCGTCCTTCTGCAAAATCGGCACCTGCTTCGCGCCAATCATCCTAATCGGCGTTTCCTCGTCGTCATTCTGCAAAATAACCTCTTCAACCGCCACGCCGCGCAGGCCGAAAATCATACGGGCGCGGACGCAAAACGGGCAATGGTCGTAAATATAAAGTTTCATCGTCTCTTCCTTTCCCTAATGGGGGGAGCATTGATTTAAAAAGCTGGAGCGGCCGAATTTCCTATCATTCCGCTTACCGGTATACACCAGCCTGAATCATACCGCAAACCGCATACCTGCCAAAGCATTGTTTCGAATATACATTTATACATTTTTTTACAAAAATAAATGCACAAATTTTAATTGAATATTTGTTGTTGTTTTTTCTGAAATATTTTCTAAAAAATAAACAAGCGGTAGTTAATTTAGATTAGCGGGCACGCAATATGCCTATTTTTTGCTCATTTTCATGATTTACTTCAGCCGGTTGCAGGAATATACTGCCCGCAACTTTGCTGCTGTTCGAAAACAGAAGTAAACGTCGCCGGGCGGTCCGGTTAAAAAACCACATTACGCTATTAGAACAAACGGAAGCAATCCGCCCCCGACTCTGTGCCGGCTCAGGCAGTTTCCTCCTAAACTAACATAATATCTTTGGAGTTTATTATGAATTACGATAAAGCAGTATCTGAAATGTTGAATGTTGACGGCGCGTTGGCCGCAGCAGTTGTGGACTTTGCCAGCGGCATGATGCTCGCAGGCGGCGGCTCCCCGGCAATCGACCTTGAAATTGCCGCTGCCGGCAACACCGAGGTGGTCAGTTCAAAAATGAAAACCATGAAAATGCTGGGTTTGAACGATATTATCGAAGACATTCTGATTACCTTGGGCAAACAGTATCACTTGATCCGCCCGCTGCAAAAACACGAAGGCCTGTTCCTATATTCCGTATTGGACAAATCCAAATCCAACTTGGCTTTGGCCCGCCGCTCCTTGGTTGATGTGGAACGCAACCTGGGCTGATTTTTCTTACCAAACAAAAAAATCGGCTGTTTTACAGCCGATTTTTTTTACCTTATAATGCCTGCGTATTATTTATAAACCTTTAAAGCCACACACACCTAACTCATCCTTTTTAGTTTTAGGATAATTTTCGGGATTAAACCGTTTTATTAATTTACTTACGTTTGGGAGTTCATTATGAATTACGATAAAGCAGTATCTGAAATGTTGAATGTTGACGGTGCTTTGGCCGCAGCAGTTGTGGACTTTGCCAGCGGCATGATGCTCGCAGGCGGCGGCTCTCCCGCAATCGACCTTGAAATTGCCGCAGCCGGCAATACCGAAGTGGTCAGCTCAAAAATGAAAACCATGAAAATGTTGGGCTTGAACGATATCATCGAAGACATCCTGATTACCTTGGGCAAACAATACCACTTGATTCGCCCGCTGCAAAAACACGAAGGCCTGTTCCTATATTCCGTATTGGACAAATCCAAATCCAACTTGGCTTTGGCCCGCCGTTCTTTGGTTGATGTAGAACGCAACCTGAGCTAATCCCTTTCTTAAAAACGGCTGG
>JAUMUU010000130.1 GCA_030530545.1 Neisseria sp.
AGGCTACCTGAAAATTGGGAACCTGAAAAACGGTAGGTCGGGCATTCATGCCCGACGCTCTTTCATATAGTGGATTAAAATAAAAATGATACAAGGCGGCGAGCCGCAAGGCGTACAGGTAGTACGTCAGGCTAGATTTTCTCAAAATCTGCGATTTTGCTAGAAAATCAGCCCACAGAGTGATGGCGAGCCAACGCCGTAGCATTGCGATTTTAATTCACTATATCTCGGGGCTTGGGATTTGTCGGGCATAAATGCCAGCCCTAGGGCTACTGTAAACAAGCAGGCGTGTTTTTGCCAAACCGAAAAAGCAGCCTGCACTTTTTTCAGGGAACCGGATTCCCGTTTTCACGGGGGCGGCGCAGCCCCTTGCGCAAGCTAATGACGGGGTGGGGATTATTTGCCGTGGCTGTCATCGCATTGGCCATCCTTCCAACGCCATCTTGCCCAATGCCTGTTTTTGCGTGCCGTCTTGGTGGAAATTTTCATCGGCAAGCCAGTTTAAGAAGCGTTGTTTGCGTTGCGGCCATTCGCTGTCGAGCATGGAAAACCACGCGGTATCGCGGTTTCTGCTTTGGTAAACCAGTGCTTGGCGGAAGGTGCCTTCGTAGGTAAAACCCAATCGTTCGGCGGCGCGGCGGGATGGTTGGTTGAGCGCATCGCATTTCCACTCGTAGCGGCGGTATTGCAGGGTTTCAAACACATATTGTGCCAGCAAAAATTGCGCTTCGGTGGCGATTTTGCTGCGTTTCAGGCGATCCGAATAAATCACCGCGCCCACTTCGATTACGCGGTTGGCGGTGTCAATGCGCATTAACGAAAAAGTGCCGACCGCGTTATTCGTGCCTTCATCAATAATCGCAAAACAGTAAGGATCGGTTTTAGCCATGGTGGCGCGGAAGAAAGCGAAAAAGGCGGCTTTTTCGGCGAAAGGACCGTAAGCAGGCGGCAAATACGTCCAATTTTTCGCGGCGGATTGGTTGCCGTATACCGCCCATAAATCGTCGGCGTGTTGTTCGCCCAAACGTTCCAAGCGGCAAAACCGCCCTTGCAATAAGGTTGCGTTCGGCATTTCACCTGCACAAAAATCGGGCAACGCATCGCCTATGGGTTGGTTGAATTGGTTGTATTGCATGGCATGATTCCTTATTTGTTGAAATATTGATTGGCTTTGGCGCTGGCCTAACGGACATCCATCACCGCCGTCCGTCCGAAATCCTGTGCGGCGGCCATGTTCGCAATCGCGGCGGCAACGGCGGCAGGTGAAGACAGTACATTATGTTGTTTCAGCTGGACAAATTGCCCGACTGATGGGAAATCGTCCTGCGGCAACGCACGGATTTCCGCCTGCATTCCCGTATCCACAATGCCCGGTGCGATGCTGGCAATGGCGAGATGGCTATGATTTTCCGCCTTCACACAACGGGCGTGGTGGTCGAGTGCGGCTTTGGTTGCGCCGTACACGCTCCAACCCGACTGCGCCCCGCGCCCCGCGCCACTGCTGATATGGATGATTTTGGTCGGCAGGGTTTCCGGTCTGACGGACAATAAATGATTGCTCAGCAGCAACGGTGCGGCAACGTTTAAGCTCACCGCCATGATAATCTCGGCTGGATTTTGCCTGCCGCAAACCGCGCTGGGCGCAACCGTCCCCGCGTTGTTGATTAAGATGACTTCCGTTGCGCCTTGGATAAAGTTTTCGACCGCGCCGCCCGCCAGCCAACCGCTTAACGCCGCGCTGTCGGACAAATTCAAGGCCTGCTGCTGCAAGCCCGCGCGTTCCGCCAAAAGGCTGCGCGAAATACCCAAAACGCCGCAGCCCTGCGCCAAATAATGTTCCGCCAAGGCACGCCCCAAGCCGTTGCTGTGTCCTGTGATGATGATTTTTGCGGTCATGGTTAAATCCTTGTTTGCTGGAATGATGTGATAAAAAGGTGGGCATGGATGCCCGCCCTGCGGCTACTATAAACAAGCAGACGTGTTTTTGCCAAACCGAAAAAGCAGCCTGCACTTTGGTTTTGGCAAGGTGCAGGCTGCTTTTTTTGTTTTTCAGATAGCCTTAAGAAACAGCAAGGGTGTCTGAAAATATAGGGGATTTCAAACAGCGGGGCTTTTATGCAGCACCTGTTGCGGCAGTTTGAACAATGCGTTTTGCCGTGCGAACAACTCGCCCTGTGCTTCGGTTTCGGTTTCCGTCCGTGCGGCTTTGGCGATAACCGATGCGACAAAAGCCGCCAGATTGACGGGGACGGCATTACCTATCATCTGTTCCAAATCCGTTTTCGTTCCCGAAAAACGGAATGTTGCGGGGAAAGTCTGAATATAGCTCCGTTCTATGGTGGTCAAAGGGCGGACGGACTGCAAGTCTATATTTTCAGGGTCGCACGAATTCAATGCGTATCCTTTCGGGACGGGGCGGTTTACCCCCCTGACAGTCGGACTGGGTTCGTCTATGGAAAACACGCCCCTGCGGTTGTAATTGCGCGGGTGGCGGTAATAATATTCCAAATTCAGGCTTTCGCCTAAATAATCCCGAACGGTCATAGGTTTGTCGGCAAGGTTTTTCCTGAATTCGGCATTCAGGCCGTTATGAGTCCCGCCCATCCTGCCGATTAGGAAAAAACGGGTACGCGCCTGCGGTACGCCGCAATAGGAAGCATCCAAAATGACCGAAGACAAGCCGTAGCCGGTCGCAATAAATTGCTCTATGACTTCATGTAATATATGACTTTTTTTAATTTGCGCCACATTTTCCATCACAAACCATTCAGGTTTTGCCGCACAGACAATATCGGCAAAGCTATAAGTCAAATCCGCCTTGCCGCGCGTGATGTCGCGTTTGCCCGCACTGGAAAAATCCTGACACGGCGGGCCGCCCATAATCAGGTCGGGACGGTATTCCCTGATTTCACAGACGGCTTTTTCCGTATCGGACAAGTCTGTCGGATGGACGGGGTGGCTGAAATTCTGCCGATAGACATCTATGGCGGGCTGCCAGTTTTCAAAAGCGGCGCACACTTCAAAGCCCGCCCGCTCGAAGCCTAAGGACAAACCGCCGCAACCTGCAAACAAATCAATACATTTCATAAAAACAATTCCGGCGAATTATAGATAATGGCATCAAACCTGCGTTCGGGGCTGAGCATCTCCTGCCCGCCGCCCAAAATGATGTTTTTAATTTCGTTTTTTCCGATAATCGGGCGCGTCAGCCTTGGGCTTTTCATAAAGGGGTTAGTTACCTGTCCCGATGCGGCAAAGGCTTTATCGTTTTTGGTATTGTAGGAGCAGGTATCTATGATTTTTTCATGATTAAACCTGCCGTACCGGACGGTTTCTTCAAGCATTTTGTAAAGCCAAACCGCCGTCCTTGCCTGTCTTGTAATGCCGTTTTGCCGCATATCGAGACGGGCAAGGGATTGGATGAAGCCGACAAAGGCGGCATCGCTCCAAACGAATACGTCCAAACAGTCTTCGGCCAGCCGTGGCGATTTGCCTTCCGTTTTCCATATGGGCTGCAATAAAAACGGTTTCTGCCTGCCATCGGCATTTTCACAAATGTTTTGCAGGGTGCGGCGGATATGGGGAAACGCACCCGCCGCCGTTGCAGGTTCGCTCCAATCAAGCATTTCCGTATCGGGGACAATATCGGCGATTCCGCTCAAACCGTCCTGCCCGTAAGCATCTGCAATGCTGCACGCAAGATAAACGATGGAATCGGGGCGGATGACGATTTCGCTGCCGTAGCGTGCATCGTCCAAACGGCAGGTCGTATTGTCAGGCAGCGCGGTCAGCTTGATTTCCAAACCCGACAGGCAGTTGCCGCTATCAAAATCCTGCACCACCAAATCCGTACGCGGCAGCGTGCCGACAACATATTTTTGAAACGGGGAATGTGCGGTTTCAAAGGCAAAATAGGCATTGGGACTTAAAGGGTTGATGCCGAATACTTCTTCAAAACCTATGCTGCGGACGGACAGCCGCCCGTTTTCCGCACAAAGGTAGTTGGCCGAAATGCCCCTGTCTGCCATATAACAGCATAAGGCGGCGGGAAAGGAAGAGTTGAATTGGTTTTTACCCCATGTTTCCCTGTTGGAGAAATCACGGTTGGAACGGTTTAAACCGAAAAGGTGCGGTGTGGTCATACTGTTGCCCGTTGGGCGGCGCATTGTTTCAAACATTACGGCGCGGCTTGGATTAGATTATTGGTTTATTTTCAAAAAAATAGCTTGATTAAATGTGTTTCATTTTAACAAAAACCGTAAAATCGGACAAACCGTGGCAACGAAAAGCAGCCTGCACTTTAGGTTTTCACAAAGTGCAGGCTGCTTTTCGAGTTTCGGGGGAACCGTCAAATCTCCTGAAACGTTGGGTTTATCAACCCGACCTGCTATTACTTCCCTGCAAACTTGGGCAGTTTGGTGGAAATCAGCTTGGGCGCGAACTCGCGGATTTCGTATTGCGCGAAATCGGGGTAGTAGCAGTCTTCTTCTAAGATTTTCTGCAATTCTTCGCGGCTGTCGGTGTGGGCGAAAATCACGCCGGCGTGCTCATCGGTGTCGGTGTAGGGGCCCAGCATCAGGAATTTGCCCGCTTGGAAGTGTTTTTTGAACCATTCGGTGTGTTCGGCAAACATTTTTTCATGCTTTTCGGCGGGCAGGTCGTGATTGACGGTGATGTTGATGATGTACATAGTTTTTCCTTAAATAATATCTCGGGATATCGGGCATGAATACCCGACCTGCGTTTTCAGACGACCTTTTCGGTCAAATCAAGCGGCAATCTCTTTAATCTTCGCCACCAGACGCGCCGCGTGTTCACGGGCTTTTGCCTGTTGCGCGTTTATTGCTTCTTCATTGTCGCGGGCGGTGTAGC
>JAUMUU010000012.1:0-10261 GCA_030530545.1 Neisseria sp.
AACAAACAAGCCGCCTGAAAACCTTTCAGACGGCCTGTTTGTTCAATCATGCCAAAACCTAGGCTTACTTGGCGGCAGAAGCCTCGGAAGCTGCAGGAGCTTCGGTACCGGAAGCGGCAGCAGCACCTTCAACGCCGGAAGAAGCAGCTTCAACATTGGAAGCGGCAGCTTCGCCACCCGCATTGGAAGCAGGTGCTTCGGCAGAAGCAGGAGCAGCGGGGGCGGCAGGAGCAGCCGGAGTTTCCGCAGCCTTGTCGCCGCAGGCAGCCAGGAACAGGGACATCAGGGTAGCAGCCAACAATGATTTTTTCATGTCTAAAACCTTAATAACTAAATTGATGAGTGCCTATTTTACCATTGCGGACACATCGCGCCTTAATAAAGGCAAAACCTTACGGCCGGCGCATCCCGACCAAGGGCAAACAGACAATTCATTACTGAACGCCGACAATTATGCCCTATTTTCCTCCAAAAAATCAATCGCACCCCGCCTGCAGCAGGCCATACCGGCCAGACGCGCCGCCGGCCACGGGCAAGGCAAAATTTGCCACCGCCTAAGCAAATAATTGCAAATCAATTAAATATATCAATAAAATCAAAATATTATACAATATCCAACCATAATATCCCAACACCGCCGCCGACCGGGGCAAACCGCGCCGAGTAGCAAAAAAACAACATCGGAACAAATCACCCGTGCCTCCCACCGCCCCGCCCCGCCAATCCGGCCGCGATGTCCGAATAGCAGTATGTTACAATGGCATGATTATTTCCCAACCTGTTTGAAAGACAGTTCCATGAGCATCAAAAAAAATTCCGTGGTCGGCCTGCATTACGAAATGCTGGATGCCAACGACCAACTCATTGACAAAACCGAACAACCCATAGTTTACCTTCACGGCGGCTACGACGGCATCTTCCCCCTGGTCGAAGAAGCCCTGCACGACAAAAAAATCGGCGACAGCGTGGATATAGTCTTACAGCCCGACGACGCCTTTGGCGAACTGGACAACGAACTGGTCCGTGTCGAACCGGCCGATGCCTTCCCCACCGAAGTCAAGCCCGGCATGATGTTTGAAGCCGATATGCCCGATGGCGAAGTCGTTATCTTCCGCGTAACCGATGTGGCGGACGGCAAAGTCATAGTGGACGGCAACCACCCCCTTGCGGGCAGGAAAATCCGCTTCAAGGCCGTAGTGGACAGCATACGCGATGCGACTGAGGAAGAAATCGCCCACGGCCATGTCCACGGCGCGCACGGCCACCATCACTAGCGGGAGATGTTTCGATAAGGGCGGCATCCTGTCCCATAAAACGCCCGAAACCGGCACATTCCAAGGTTCCTTCCCCCTAAGGCGAAACCCCCTGCAAAGCAGGGGGTTTTCCACATCGGCCTTATTTCTTGGCTGCCGCCTTTGCGGCCTCCTCGCGGGTGGCGATTACCTCGTCAACCAAACCATATTCCTTGGCGGCATCGGCCGACATAAAATTGTCGCGGTCGGTATCGCGCTCGATTTTTTCCAAGGGCTGGCCGGTATGCTTGGCCAAAAACTCATTCAACTTCTGTTTGATTTTAATCAATTCGCGGGCATGGATTTCAATATCCGAAGCCTGCCCGCCCAAGCCCCCGCTGATTAAGGGCTGGTGAATCATAATGCGGCTGTTGGGCAGGGCGAAGCGTTTGCCCTTCGCACCGGCCGACAACAAAAACGCCCCCATGCTGGCGGCCTGCCCCAAACACAGGGTGGAAACATCGGGCTTGATGAAATTCATGGTATCGAACACCGACATCCCCGCCGTTACCGAACCGCCGGGCGAATTGATATAAAAGAAAATATCCTTATCGGGGTTTTCACTTTCCAAAAACAACATCTGCGCCACCACCAGGTTGGCCGTATGGTCGTTCACCGGGCCGACCAGGAAAATAATCCTTTCCTTCAACAGGCGCGAATAAATATCGAAAGCGCGTTCGCCTCGGCCGCTTTGCTCGATAACGGTAGGAATCAGGGTATTGTTGCGGATTTCGGGAAACATCTTTGCTCCTTAGGTTGGAAAAAAGCACCAAAACGCCCAAGGCCGCCTCGGTGCTTTATAGCGGATAGGCCCGGGGGCGGCATTAGGCCTGCGCGCCCATAACCTCATCGAAAGACAGGGTTTTCTCGCTGACCTTGGCCTTGGCGAACACGAAATCCGCAACATTGGCCTCCACCACCATGGAAATCGGGCCCTGCATACGGGATTTATCCGCCTTGTACCAGCCTATGACTTCCTGCGGGTCTTCATAACTCTCGGCCAGATTGGCGATATAGGCATCGATTTGCTCCGGTTTCGCGTCCAGGTCGTTGGCGGCCGACAATTCGGCCAAAATCAAACCCAGGCGGACGCGGCGTTCGGCCTGCTCTTTAAACAAATCGGCCGGCAGTTCCATGTTTTTTATATCGGCGGGATTCATGCCCTGACGGATGAAGTTCTGCTTGGTATCTTCGGCCAGGCGGGCGGCTTCTTCGGCCACCAGCACATTGGGCACCTGCAGGCCGCCGCAGGCCGCCAGCAGCGCGTCCATGGCCGCATTGGTGTTTTTCTGCTGCACGCGGCGTTTGATTTCGCGTTCCACGGTTTTACGCACCTCGGCGCGCATTTTCGCCACATCGCCGTCGGCTATGCCCAAAGCCTTGGCAAACTGGCCGTCCACCTCGGGCAGTTCGGGTGCGGCGACATTACGCACCGTGATGTTGAACACGGCGGTTTTGCCGGCCACTTCCTTACCGTGGTAGTCTTGGGGGAAGTTTACCTCCACCGCCTTGCTTTCGCCCTCCTTCAGACCCAGCGCGCCCGCTTCAAATTCGGGCAGCATCTGGCCTTCTCCCAAAACAAAGGGGTAATTTTGCGAAGTGCCGCCCTCAAACGGGATGCCGTCTATAGTGCCGGCAAAATCGACTATCACGCGGTCGCCGTTTTCGGCGGCGCGTTCCACACGGTTGAAGCGGGTGCGTTGGCGGCGCAGGATGCCTATGGTTTTTTCCACGTCTTCCTCGCCCACCTCGGCGCGGACTTTTTCGACTTCCCGGGCAGACAAATCACCGATGGCGACTTCGGGGAAGACTTCGAATACGGCGTTGAAGTGGAAGTTTTCCTTGTCTTCCCCCCGGCCGTCCGCCTCTTCCAGGCGCGGCATACCGGCGATTTTCCAGCCTTCGGCCACGGCGGTGTCGAAAAACTGTTTTTGCGCCAGTTCGTTGATGACTTCGGACTGTATGCCCGCACCATACATGGACTCCACCATGCCCACAGGGGCTTTGCCCGGGCGGAAGCCGTCTATACGCGCTTTGCGTGCGGTTTCTTTCAGGCGTTTGCCGTATTCGGCTTTGATTTTTTCCGACGGCAGGGACAGTTCTGCCCTGCGTTCCAGATTACCCAGATTTTCTAATGTTACGCTCATCGTAAACCCTTAATTTATTCGGTTGATTGGTGCGGGCAGGCCGCCCGGCTGATTTTCCGCCCCCGGCGGCCGCCATTTGGCGCAAACGGGGCAGAGACAGGACAAAGGCGGGGATTCTAACATGATTTTGCGGCTTTGGTTGGACATCTTCCCCGCCCGAAAGGACAGGATTCACCACCCCCGGCCTATTTCGGGGTGTAACGTCCGGCCATGGCCTTATAAACCATGTTTTCATATTTCAAGGCTTCGTATTGCCGGTTTAGGACGTTTTGTTCGGATGAGAATTCGGTATTCAGGGCCTCCAGCCAGTCTTTCAGTTCGCTTTTGCCGTGCTGGTGGCGCACTTGGTAATAACGGCTGTTTTTTTTGTCCAGCACCAGGCGTTTGGCCTGATTTTCCAAACCGGAACGCGCCAGGGTATATCGGACGTAGTAGTCGGCCACTTCGTTCAGGGCGGATGTCAGGGTTTTTTCAAAGTTGATTTTGGCGTTTTCGAAATTGGCCTCGGCGGTTTTGTCCTGCCATTTCAGGGTTTTCCAATCCAAAAACGGCAGGTTTACCTGTACCGAGCCGCCCAGCATGGGTACGTTGAAGGTGCTGCGCGCGCGGTTGGACGAGGTACTCAGGCTGGCTCCCAGGGTGATGGTGGGATACCAGCTGCGGTATTGTGCCTTTTGGCTGCTTAGGGCCGATTGCAGGCGGTATTCGGCCGCTCTGAGGTCGGGCCGGTTGGCCAGGACGGTAATGGGGACTTCCAAGCGGACGCCGGCATCGGCGGGCAGGCGGTAGGTTTGCGGGTCGGCGGCGAAATCTTCGTCCGGTTTGAGGTTGAGCAGGTTGCGTAGTGTCTGTATCAGGCTTTCGCGGCTGGCCTCCAGTGAAATCAGGTTGTCCTGTGCGGACAGCAGGGATTGCCCGGCCTGGGTGGGGGTGGCCGAGTCGGCTTTGCCGTGGCGGTATTTGGCGCGGGCGATGCGGTCTATTTCTTGGTATCGGGCTATGTTTTTCTTGGTCAATCCTATAGCCCGGTTCAGGTAGGCTATGTTGAAGTAGGTGTCGGCCACGTTGTTTGCCAGGGTCAGGCGGGTGTTGGCCAAATCTTCGCGCGTGGCCTGGTATTCCCATACTTGGGCATCGGCCTTCGCGCTGAGTTTGCGCCACAAATCGAGTTCGTAACTCAAACCCAGCTGGCTGCTGAAGTTTTCGCTGTGCCCGCCTTCTTTCAGGTTGCGCGTGGTGTTCGCACTCAGGGAGGCGTTGAAGCCGGGAACAAGGTCCGCCCCCAGTATGTTGGCCTCGTACAGGGCTTTGTTTACGCTGATGGCGGCCTGTTTCAGGTCGGCGTTGTTGTCCAGGGCCTGCTGCATGACGGCGTTCAGGCCGCTGTCTTGGTAAATTTCCCACCAGTCGCCGTTGATGTCGTAGCGTTGGGCGGCTTCTTCCGTACTCATGACTTTGCCCGTGGCGGCCAGCGTCAGGGCGCTGTCGGCCTTGGGCGGTGCGGAACAGGCAGTCAGGACGGCGGCCGCAGCCAGGGGGGAAATCGTTTGAAAAAAGGTTTTGGACGGCATGTTGCGGGGTTTCCTTAAGGTTTGCGGCACGGCTTTTTAAAACAGCCACCCGGTGTATTCTTGCTGAGTTTTTGCTATTTCCCGGCGTAATTGTTTCGCATATGCGGGGTTGTTTTTTATGGTTTGCAGGCGCAAGGCCAAGGCTTCCGCCTGTTTCTCCAATTCATGCAGGCGGCGGGTGCGGTAACGCAGGCTTAAGGCATATTCGCTATTTTCCCTTTGCCACAGGGTTTGCAGCAGGGTTTGCCAATCCTTGGTTTTTCGTTTGGGGGGCAGCGGGATTTGGTCGGCCAACTCGAAACAGGCGCGGGCGCAATGCGGGCAGCGCGGGGATTTTTCGTCCGTTTGGCCGAAATGGCGGTATTGTTTGGCGCGCCTGACGGCCGTGCGGCAGGTAAAGCAGACATAATGTGTGTTGCTCATCAAAAATATCCCTGTGTTTCAATATTATGGCCGTGTAATTTTGCTTTGCGGCCGCCCGAAACGGGTTTCAGACGGCCTTTTTCGGGTTTTAATCCTTATTGTAACGGCGGTAATGTTTCCATTCGTCCACCACTTTGCCGTTTTTCAGGCGGCAAAAACCGCGTTCGTTGCCTTTTTTGTCTTTGCGGATAATGCTTTTGCCGCCCCGTTCGGTACAGAATTGCGCCGCCGGATTGACCGTATCGGCCATTATCGGCCCGCCCCTGCCCTGTTCCTTGCCCTGCTGTTCGCGGAACAAGGTCCATTCCTCGACCACGCGGCCGTCCGGCAGGCGGCACAAACCCATTTCGCCGCCGTCCTTATCCTTGACGATTTCCGATTTTCCGCCGGCCTGCTCCACACAATACTGCGAAGCGGGGTTGGGCATGGCGAAAACCGATTGCGCCGCCAGCACGGCGGCCAAAACCAGGGCTGATTTCTTCATCAAAACATCCTTTTCATGGGTTGGATATTGCCCCGCCCGCCCATCCTAATCATGCGCCAAAGCGTCTATGGGATTGAGCTGCGAGGCCCTGTTGGCGGGCATAAAGCCGAAAGCCACGCCGATAATGCTGGAACACAGCACCGCGCCTATAATGGAGAACATAGAGAAACTCATGGGGAAGTCGCTGACGAAATGATTGAACACCAGCCCCAAGACCCCCGACAAAATCACCCCCACCAAGCCGCCTATCAGGCAGATAAGCACGGCCTCTATCAAAAACTGCTGCAAAATATTGCTGCGCCTCGCGCCTATGGCCATACGCACGCCGATTTCCCGGGTACGCTCGGTTACCGACACCAGCATGATGTTCATCACCCCTATGCCGCCGACAACCAGGGAAATCAGGGCGATGGACGAAATCAGCAGCTTCATCGTACCGGTGGTGCTTTCCACCATCTGCTTGATGCTGTCGCTGTTGTTCATAAAGAAATCCTTGGTGCCGTGGCGCATGGTCAGCAATTCGGTCAGGCTTTTTTCCGCCACCTGCATACTCGCGTCATCGCGGATTTTCACTATAATGGAATTGGCATAACTCTCGCCGGTAATCTGGTGCATCACCGTAGTATAGGGCGACCACATCATCAGCGAATCCGAATTGCCGAAGGCGTTTTCGTCCTTCTTCATAATGCCTATCACGGTCAGCGGCCGTTTTTTGAACAGCAGCACCTTGCCCAAGGGGTCGGCATCCTCGCCGAAAAGCTTGTTTTTGGTGTTTTGGTCTATCACCACCACCTGCGCGTCTTCTTTTTCGTCTTCCTCGTCAAACAGCCTGCCCTTGTCCAGCTTTAGGCCGCGCACATCGAAATACTGATTGCCCACGCCGTAAAGGATGGCGGTCAAATCCGTGTTGCGGTAGGTCAGCGTGCCGCTGCTTGAAGTTTGCGGCGTGGCCGAGGCCACGAAACTTTGTTTGGAAATCACCTGCGCGTCCGCTATGGTCAGGGTTTTGATGCGGCCGCTCCTGCGGTCGCCGAAACCGCGCCCGGGAAAGATGCTGATGGTGTTGGTCCCCATAGAATTGATGTCTTCCAAAATCTTCTGCTGCGAACCGTTGCCCAAGGCCACCACAGACACCACCGAGGCTATGCCTATGATGATGCCCAACATGGTCAGCAGCGAACGCATCTTGTGCGCCACTATGGCCTGCAGCGACATTTTCAGGGCTTCCATAAACTGGTCGTAATAAAACGACCAGGATGTGTTTTCCCGCACACTCTGCACGCCGCTGGGCGGGATATTCGGGTTTTTGCTGGTGTCGGCAATGATTTTGCCGTCGCGGATTTCGATGACGCGGTTGGCGTTGGCCGCTATGCCCGGGTCGTGCGTTACCATAATCACGGTATGCCCCGCCTCGTGCAGCTTATGGATGATTTCCATCACGTTTTGGCCGCTGGCCGTATCCAGCGCGCCCGTAGGCTCGTCCGCCAGGATAATCTCGCCGCCGTTCATCAGCGCGCGGGCTATGGACACGCGCTGCTGCTGCCCGCCCGACAACTCGCTGGGCTTGTTGTTTTCCTTGCCGGCCAAACCCAAATCCTGCAGCAGCCTTTCCGCCCGCGCGGAACGCTCGGCATGCCCCATGCCCGCATAGACGGACGGCAGGGCGACATTGTCCCGCGCCGTCAGTGCGCCCAGCAGGTTGTAACGCTGGAAGATGAAGCCGAAGCGTTTGCGCCTGAGGCCGGCCAGCTCGTCCGGCTGCATTTGCGAAGTCTCCGTGCCGTCCACGCGGTAAGAACCCGAAGTGGCGGTATCCAGGCAGCCCAAAATATTCATCAGGGTGGATTTACCCGAACCCGATTGGCCTATGATGGCGACAAAATCGCCCTTCTCAATCGACAGGTTCACATCCTTCAATACATGGACGCGGTTTTCGCCGCTGCCAAACCAGCGGTTGATGTTTTTACATTCAATCAGGCTCATGTTGTTTCCAGCGTGGTATGCAAAATGGCGGCCGCCCCGGTTTCAGACGGCCCCTCGGGCAAAAACGGCCTTACATCGGCGGTCCGCCCATGCCTTTTTGCGCGTTTTTCTCCTGTTCCGCCTCGCTCATCTCGGAAACGATAACCTGATCGCCCTCTTTCAAACCGCTTTTCACCTCGGTATTCATACTGTCCTTCAAACCGACGGCGATTTCCTTTTCCACCGCGCGGCCGCCCCCTTCCAGCACACGCACGAAAGACTTGCCGCCGCGTTTTTTCACCGTAATGCTGGGCACGGTCAAAACATCCTTCACCCCGTTGATTTCAATCGTATTTTGGGTCGTCATACCGATAGAGAGCCTGCCGTCGGGATTGGGCACCAGGGCGCGGGCATAATAATAAATCGCACTGGAAGTCGTATCGGTACTGTTGCTGTAAGAACCTTGGGACATAGTGGTCAGCCCCGGGTCTATACTGTCCAGCGTGGCGGCAATAGGCGTATCCGGCTCGGACAATATGGTAAAGGAAACCGTCTGCCCCGCCTTCACCTTGGTAATATCGCCCTCGGCAATCTGCATCTTGTTCAACATAGTTTCCAGATTGGCCAACTGGATGATGGTAGGCGTGGACTGCACCGCATTCACAGTCTGCCCCTCCTCCACCGGAATCGCCACCACCGTACCGTCCATAGTGGCCATAATGCGCGTATAACCCAAATCCGCCTCGGCCGTATTGATGGCGATCTGCGTCTGCTTGATGGACGACTTCAACTCGGTAACACTGGCTTTGGCGGCGGCCAATTTATCCTGCGCGTCCTCCAATTCGGCCTTGGACGTGGCATTTTCCTTCCACAAGGCCTGTTCGCGGCGGTATTTCTTTTCCGCCGTCCGCAAAGCGATTTGCGCCGAGGCCAGTTGCGCCTGATAAGTTTCCAGCTTGGCGCGGTTGGTATTGAGCGTATTGACCTGCGTGGTGGAATCGATTTCGGCGATCAAATCGCCTTTTTTGACCTGCTGCCCCAGCTTCACATACAGCTTCTTAATCTGCCCCGAGGCCTGCGCGCCCACGGCCACCAGGTTGGAAGGCGAAATTTCGCCCGTGGCCGACACGGTCTGGCTGATTGAGCCGCGCCTGACCGGCTCGGTAATATAGGCCGTTTTATCTTTGGGTTGGAAGAAATACCGGCCGCCCACTGCGGCAACGGCCAGTATGGAAACAATCGCAATCCACTTGAGGGCTTTTTTCATCAAAAATTCCTAATACGGGGTTGGGGCGGGTGCGGAAATACGGCTTTGCACCTTTACGGGATGGGGATTTGGAAAAATAGCGGCAAGTCTACTGGAAAGGCCGCATCCAGCCAAGCGGCCGATTTCAAGGAAAAACAAACAACACATTGTTTTTAAAAAAATTTAATCCAACACCATTTACATATTCCAACACATAAGGCCGAATTCCTGAGAAAAATTTACCCGTTTCCCGGCAACCGCAGGCCCGGCGGCGCATCACGGATTGACTTCCCCCGACATCACCATCGTCCCCGGCCGTTTTGGCAAAACCGCCAAAACAAAACCGACAATCAGACTTCGAAACCGTTTGTCTTATCATTGGGATTTCCACGCCGCAACAACATATTATCAAACAGACATACCCGCCTTATGGGGCGGACGGGTTCCGCATCCGGTAGGGCAGCGTCCTGCCTGGCATAGGGGCAGGCCTATCCGCTATAATGAAAGGGAAATATATGGCGGTTAAATTTAAATCGGGGCAAGGCCGGACAGCACCGTCCCGGTTTAAAATGAAACCGTTAGCAGAAACGGCAGGCCGGGCCTTATCCCGTTTTGAGAGCGGTCCGCCATATAATCGCGGCAGGCGGGTTGTCAAAAACAATCTGAAACAAAATCACATTACTGACAGGAAACCATTATGATGAAACATACCTCGCGCGGCTTTACCCTGGTCGAAGTCCTGATTACCATAGCCATTGTCGCCATCCTGGCCGCCATAGCCATCCCGTCTTACGACATATTCATACGCAATGCGCGTTTGGAAAACGCACGCGGCGACCTGCTTGAAAATGCCCAACGCCTGTCGCACTACTACGCGCAGAAACACAAATTCAGCGGTTTTTCCGACCTGAAAACCAATAAATACTTCGACATAGGCTTCACGGCGGCCGGTGGCGAACTCACAGACAACAACTTCATGCTGACGGCCACCCCCAACGCCAACAACAACAAGGAAGACCGCGCCGTCCGCATAGACGACAGCGGCATTGTAACGGTCTGCAAAAATTACAACAGCCCGACCGATATAGACTGCAGCGTCCTTTAAGGCGGGCGGGGTTTGCCTTTGCGCTTCATGC
>JAUMUU010000012.1:10361-25259 GCA_030530545.1 Neisseria sp.
GCCTTGTCTCATTTTTATTTTAATCTACTATATATGCAGGAAGGAAGTTTTGATGAAGGAGTCATATGCCGGGTTTACTTTAACTGAAATCTTAACGGCCTTGGCCATTATCGGTATTTTGGCCGCCATCGCCATTCCCGCCTATCAAAGCCAAACCCGGGCGGCACGCCTGAAACAGGCGGCCGCCGCCCTGCAAGACAAGGCGCGGTTTCTCGAGCAATTCTACAGCCGGCACCGCAGTTTCAAAACCAACTCCACCACCTGGGCCGACCTACCCCAGGCTAAGAACGATTATTTCTGCTTCCGTATGCAGGGCGACGCGCGCGGGGCGAATGACGACAGTTTTACCGTCAAGGCGGTCGCCCTGAATAAAAACCGCGAACCGCGCGTGCTGCGTATCAATCAGGATTCCATCATTACCGTATGCGAGGAAAGCACGTCCACCTGCAACGATGCGGGCACGGTATTCAGCAATGCCAACGGGACGGACAAGGAATGTTCGCTGTATGAGTGAGGGCGCGCGGTTGCGCGTTATTTTTTTCCTTTGCCGCCGTTGAGTTTTTTCACGCTGACAGGGCGTTTTTTGGCCTTTTGCACTTTCTGCCTGTCTTCTTTGCGCCCTTCCCGTTTGGCGATGCGGTTGCTCAATGCCGCCCGGCGCGGCGGTTGTTTTTTCGGTTTGGCCGCTTCCGCTTCATAGGGGTTTTCCGACACGTTGTATTGTATCCGCAAAGGCGTACCCTGCAGGTTGAAGGCTTTGCGGAAGGTTTGTGTGAGGTAGCGGGTGTAGCTGTCGGAAACCGCCTGCAGGGCGTTGCCGTGGATGACGATGACGGGCGGGTTCATGCCGCCCTGGTGGGCGTAGCGCATTTTTGGCCGCACCAAACCGGCGCGCGGCGGCTGCTGGCGTTCGAGCGCGCTTTGCAGGACGCGGGTGATTTTCGGGGTGGGCATTTTTATCATGGCTGCATCATAAGCGGCCTGTATGCTGTCGAACAATCCGTCTATGCCGCGCTGCTTTAAGGCGGAAATGAAATGAAATTTGGCAAAATCCAGAAAATACAGTTTGCGGGCGATGTCGCGTTTGATGTCCTTGCGCCTCTCTTCGCCGATGCCGTCCCATTTGTTTACGGCGATAACCAAGGCGCGCCCCGCCTCTAGGGCGAATCCGGCTATGGTGGCGTCTTGGTCGGCGATGTCCTGCCGCGCGTCCAATACCAATACGGCGACGTTGGCCGCTTCCACCGCCTGCATGGCTTTGATGACGGAGAATTTTTCCACGGCCTCTTCTACTTTGCCGCGACGGCGCACGCCTGCGGTATCTATGATGGTGAAGGGTTTGCCTTCGCGTTCGAAATCTATGTGTATGCTGTCGCGCGTCGTGCCCGCCATGTCGAAGGTGATGACGCGCTCTTCGCCCAATATGGTATTGACCAGTGTGGATTTGCCTACGTTGGGGCGGCCTATGACGGCAAATACGGGATGTTTGGCCTCTGTTTCTTCTGCCTCGGGCTCGGGAAAGTTTTCCAGTATTTCTTCTATCAGGTAATACACGCCGTCGCCGTGCGCGCCGGAAATGACGTGCGGCCTGCCCAGTGCGAGTTCGTGAAATTCGGCCGCCAGTATGTCCGGCCTGCCGCCCTCGCCTTTGTTTACCGCCAGATAGACGGGGCGCGGGCTTTGGCGCAGGCGGTCGGCGATGATTTTGTCCTGCGGGGTCAGGCCGGTGCGCGCGTCTACCAGGAAGACGACCGCATCGGCTTCGTCCACGGCCTGTAGGGTTTGTTTGGCCATTTCGTGCAGGATGCCGCTGTCCACGACGGGCTCGAATCCGCCGGTGTCTATGACCAGGTAGGGTTTGCTGCCGATTTTGCCGTGGCCGTAATGGCGGTCGCGGGTCAGGCCGGGCAGGTCGTGCACCAGTGCGTCTTTGGTGCGGGTCAGGCGGTTGAACAGGGTGGATTTGCCTACGTTGGGGCGGCCTACCAGTGCGATGGTGGGTTTCATCATTGTTCCTTAATGGTTGAGACCCCGCCCTTGACGGCGGTAGAATCAGGGTTTGTTCGGGAGGGGCGTTGCCCCCTTACGGCAGGGAAGCATATAGGGCCGTGCTTTGTGCGCCGTCCTGCCCATATATTTTGAAATATGTTGCCTTCCTTCTGCTATAGCGAAGCCGTCCGAAAAACCCGGCAGGGCTTTCAGACGGCTTTTGAAACCGCTTGGTTATTTCAATGCTTCCGCTTTCAACTGTAAGAATTCCCGCCCCGCGCCATCGGGGGGAGACTTCAATAAAGCCTGTTCGTAAGCGGCCAGGGCTTCCTTTTTTTTGCCTTGCGCATGTAAAACGTCGCCGCGCGTTTCCAGTATCACCGAGGCAAAGGCTTCGTTGGCCGGCCTGTTTAGTGTGGCCAGGGCGGCATCGTATTTTTTCTGCTGCAGTTGGACGGTTGCCAAACGCTGGATGGCCAAAACTTGGACAAACGGTGTTTCTTGGTTTTTCAATACCCATTCCAAATGTTTTTCCGCCACGTCATAGCGTTTTTGGTCAAATGCCTCTGCGGCGGCCATCATGGTGGCCTGTGCGGCTGAAATGCTGTTAGGATAATCCTGCTGCAGGGTGAGCAGTTGCGCGTTGAAGGCTTTAACGTCTTTTTTGCTTTTCGTGCTTTCCAAGAGTTGCGCCAATACCGATGCGGCCTCTTGGTTTTTTTCTTTTTGATGGTTTTGGTAAACCACCCAGCCCAGATAGGCTGCGGCGGCCGCCACCAAAACGGCGAACAGCCAACGCCCCCAGCGTTGCCAAAAGTATTTGAAGTTTTCCAGTTCCTGCTGGTCGTCCAAGTGTGCTGCCATTTATGTGTTCTTCCATTGGGTTAATAGGGCGGTCAGGTCGGCGGCGGCAACGGTTTGCTGGCCGAGCCGTCCGTGCAGGTCTTTGACGGAGGCCCCGCCCTGCGCCGCTTCGCTTTCGCCGACTATCAGGGCGAAACGCGCGCCGCTGGCATCGGCCTTTTTGATTTGGTTTTTCAGACTCTGGCCGCCGCAATGCTGCAGGACGTTGAAGCCCGCCCCGCGCAGTTGCGCCGCGTAACGCATGGCCGCCGCCAGGCCTTCCGCCTGTTGGATGATGTATATGTCGGGGGCGGCATCGGTGTGCAGGCGGCCGTATTCGCGCACGAGTAAAAGCAGTCTTTCTATGCCCATGGCAAACCCTATGGCGGGCGCGTCTTTGCCGCCCAATTCGCCTATCAGGCCGTTGTAACGGCCGCCGCCGCAAACGGTGGCCTGCGCGCCGAGTTTGTCGGTCGTCCATTCGAAGACGGTCAGGTTGTAGTAGTCCAAGCCGCGCACCAGGCGGGGGTTCTCGACATAGGTTATGCCCAATGCGTCCAACAGTTGTTTGAATCCGTTGTAGTGCGCCAGCGATTGTTCGCCCAAATAATCCAGCAGGCGGGGGGCGGCATTGCATATGGCCTGCAAGTCGGGGTTTTTGCTGTCTAAAACGCGCAGGGGGTTGGTGTGCAGGCGGCGTTTGCCGTCTTCGTCCAAGCTGTCTTCATGCTGTCGGAGATAGGCAACCAGCGCGCTGCGGTGGGCGGCGCGTTCTTCTTTGTTGCCCAGGTTGTTGATTTCCAAAGTCAGGAAGTCCGAAATGCCCAATTCCCGCCACAAATCGGCACACATGGCTATCATTTCGGCATCGACATCCGGACCGTCAAATCCCAGGGCTTCCACGCCGACTTGGTGAAACTGGCGGTAACGGCCTTTTTGCGGCCTTTCGCGGCGGAACATGGACCCCATGTACCATAGTTTTTGCGGGCCGTTGTACAGCAGGTTGTGTTCGACCACGGCACGCAGGCAGGAAGCCGTCCCCTCCGGGCGCAGGCTCAAACTAAGTGTGTCGTTGGAATCGGCAAAGGTGTACATTTCCTTGCCCACCACGTCGGTTTCTTCGCCTATTGAGCGCACAAACAGGCCGGTTTGTTCCACAATGGGCGTGCGGATTTGGCTGTAACCGAAACGGCGCGCCCATTTGCCGACCACATCTTCAAACGCCTGCCAGAAGGCACTGGTCAGTTTGAAGTCTTTTTGTTCGACCGGCAGCAAATCGTTCATGCCTTTGACGGCCTGGATTTTCTGTCCCATGTTTTTCTTTCTGTAAAAACGGTTTTCAGACGGCCTTCGCAACACGGCCGGCCGTCTGAAAGGCCTGGCGCGGGCAATAATAACCGCAATAACCGCCCTAACCTTGAAACTGCCTCAACATACTGTCGGCCAAAGCGGCAAACTGCTGATACTTGTCCGAACGCTCTATCTTGCCCTTGTCCAAACCGATATGCACCAGCACGCCGCCCTTATTGCCGTATAAAACAGTATTTTCGATTCCAAAGGCCTCTTCCTGTTCCACAATAAAGGCCTGCAGCATTTCGCCGGACGGCAGGTTTTGCAAAATGAGGCTTTTCCTCACATTGGGCGGCAGGTCCGCGCCGACAAAGCGGAAAGGATTTACCGCCGCGTCGCTGACCCCCTGATAAGTATAAATAAAGACCTTGTGGTCGAATTGCGGATTATTCTGCATATACAGCCGCAACAAAAGTTCCCGTAAATCCTGGTTCATTTTAAAAATCAAGCCGTCTGAATCGGAATCACGCGGCTGCGGTCGCGTTTTTTGCCGCCCTCGCCGTAATTCGCCTCCACATACTCGCGCACGATGGCCAAAAACTCGGCGGCCATATTATCGCCCTTGAGCGTAACCTTACGTTCGCCGTCCACATACACCGGCGCGACAGGCGTTTCCCCCGTCCCGGGCAGGCTGATGCCTATATCGGCCAACTTACTCTCACCCGGGCCGTTCACCACACAGCCCATCACCGCCACATTCAAATTTTCCACACCGGGGTACATCACACGCCAAACCGCCATCTGCTCGCGCAAATACGACTGAATATCGCGCGCCAGCTCCTGAAACACCGTACTGGTCGTCCGGCCGCATCCCGGGCAGGCCGTAACCATGGGCGTAAACGAACGCAGCCCCATAGTTTGCAAAATCTCCTGCGCCACCACCACTTCCTTAGTGCGGGAGGACCCCGGTTCCGGGGTTAGGGAAATACGTATGGTATCGCCTATCCCCTCCTGCAGCAGCACGGCCAGCGCGGCGGTAGAAGCCACAATGCCCTTGCTGCCCATACCCGCCTCCGTCAGCCCCAAATGCAGGGGATAACGGCACCGTCCGGCCAAATCGCGGTAAACCCTAATCAAATCCTGCACCGCGCTGACCTTGCACGACAAAACGATTTTATCCTCCGGCAAACCCAAAGCGACCGCCTTTTGCGCCGACTCCAAAGCCGAGACAACCAGCACCTCCCGCATCACCTCCTCGGGCGTTTTCGGCCGGGCCGAAGCCAGATTTTCATCCATCATACGCTTGGCCAAACCCTGGTCCAAAGAACCCCAGTTCACCCCTATGCGTACCGCCTTGCCGTGTTCCGCCGCCGTACGGATTAAAAAAGCGAACTTCTCATCACCCTTGGCCCCCCTGCCCACATTGCCCGGATTAATACGGTATTTGGCCAACGCCCTGGCGCAATCGGGAAACTCCGCCAACAAACGCTCGCCGTTGAAATGAAAATCCCCGATAAGCGGCGTATTGCAGCCCATATCGTCCAAACGCTGGCGGATTTCTGCGACCTTGGAGGCCGAATCGGGATTATTGACCGTAATCCTCACCATCTCCGAACCGGCCTCGCCCAATTCCCTAACCTGCAAAGCCGTGGCCTCAGCATCGGCCGTATCGGTATTCGTCATAGACTGGACGACGACGGGGGATTGCGAACCAACCGAAACATGGCCGATACGCACCTGAAAAGTATCGCGGCGCGGTATACTCGTATTCATCTCAAATCAATTGCCTGCCGTCAGAGAGGCGGTTTTATTATCGACCATATGCTTATTCACCGGAATATCCTGCGCGCCATAAGCAACACTCGCCCCCTTGGCAAAACCTATCCAAACATTATAAGGCGCGCCGCCGGAAAAACGGTGTTCGCTGTTGGCCGGGACAACCTTATTCAACAACTCCTTGCCGTTTTTATCCTTAATCACCAACTTCGAACGGTAACGCACCCTGACCAACAACTCATCGGCGGCAACCCCCGGGACGGCGGATTGCGAAGCCGCAGAAGCACCCGATTCGGCCGGCATGGGCAGGACCGAAACATTGCCCGTATCGATATTGGGGGCGGCCACCTCGCCCAAACCCGCCTCCATCTTACTGCCGCCGGCCTCCTGCCTGGCATTTTCCAATTTCGACTTATCCTGCCAGGCATAAATGCCCGCCGCGATGGCAATGACCGCCAGCAGGCCGAAAATCCAGGTCGGAAACGGCTTCTTGGCTTCCTGATTATGAAAATCCTTACTGTCCGCCTTCACCGCACGCTCGGCATAACCGCTGTTTTGCGGCAGGATCTTATCCAGATAAGCAGTGATTTCCCCCTCGTCCAACTCCAAAAGCCGCCCGTAAGTCCTCAAAAAACCCCGGACAAACACCAACTCCGGCAAGCCGCTGTAATCGCCGCTTTCCAAAGCCTCCACCTGGCGGGCCGGCAGTTTCAACCTTTCAGCCACCTCCCCCACCGACAACTTCTTATGTTGGCGTTCGAGCCGCAGTTTTTCGCCCAACTCTATTGCAGGCTTCGCACTTGCATTGGTTTCCACATTCTGCTCCATCATTTCTTACCTGTCGCAATAGTCTGCAATTCATCCGAATAAGGGTAATTGGCACGAATCTGCGCCTCATATTCATAAGCGGCTTGGGAATTGCCCATAGCCTTCGCAATCCGCCACCCCAGCAGCAAATCATCGGCCGACAAAAAATCCACCTGGCTCTGATACTGGCGGAAATTCTGGTCGGCAGCCGACACCTCCCCTGCCAACAGCTTGGTCCGCGCCAACTCCTTGCGGGCCGGCATAAACCCCGGGGCGGTGGCGATAGCGCGTTCCAAATAAGACTGCGACAAAGAGAACTGCCCCATTTTCGCACTGCATATGCCCTTATTCATATAACTCACATTGGGCGAAGGATAGGTCGGGTCCGACAAGGCCTTGTCGAAATAAGGCATGGCCGCATTGGGATTGTTCATAGCCACACACAAAAACCAACCGTAGTTATTATTGATTTCGGCACTGTCCGGCTTCAAACTCAACGCCTCCTGAAACGAAGCCGCCGCCTTGTCATTGACTTTCAGAAACTGATAAATCTGTGCGCGCACCAGCCAGGCCATCTCGTTTCTGCGGTTTACCTCCAAGGCTTCTTCTATAGAGGAAATGGCCAAACGATAATCCTTGCCCCGCATATATTCCAAAGCCAACTGGGTTTTGATGCGGGATATATCCTCCGTTTTTTCCTTCCTGCTTGGTTCTTTTATGGAATTGCCGGCACACGAGGCCAATGTGCAAACCAGTAAGATTACCTTACATAACTGCTTCATATCTAAAAACCTTATTGCTGAACCAACAATTGTTGCCATTTTTGCTGACGGCGGGTTTTGTCCATGACCTGCCCGGCCAGCTGACCGCATGCGGCATCGATGTCGTCGCCCCGCGTCTTACGCACCGTAACGACAAAACCGGCCTGCTGCAGAATATCGCGGAATATCTGAATATTTTCGGGCTTGGAACGCCGATATCCGGAATTTGGGAAAGGGTTGAAAGGAATCAGATTGAATTTGCAAGGCACATCCTCCACCAACCCGACCAGCTCGCGGGCATGCTGCGCCTTGTCATTGACCCCGTCCAACATCACATACTCGAAAGTAATGAAATCTCGCGGCGCATTGGCCAGGTAACGGCGGCAGGCGGCCATCAACTCCTTCAAAGGGTATTTTTTATTTAAAGGGATAATCGAATCGCGCACCTGGTCATTGGACGCATGCAGGGAAACAGCCAGGGCCACCGGCATATCCTGCCTCAACCTGTCCATTTGCGGCACCATGCCCGAGGTAGACACGGTTACGCGCCGTTTCGACAAAGCATAGCCGTAATCATCCAGCATGATGCTGATTGCATGAATTACATTTTCATAATTGGCCAAAGGTTCGCCCATCCCCATCATGACTACATTGGAAATCACCCTTTCGTTTTTGGGCGTAACCCCCATGGCCTTATTCGCCCACCACAACTGGCCGATAATCTCGGCAACGGTCAGATTGCGGTTAAACCCCTGCCGTCCGGTCGAACAAAAGGTGCATTCCAAAGCGCAACCGACCTGGGAAGAAACACACAAGGTCCCCCGGTCGGTTTCGGGGATAAAAACCGTTTCCACACCGTTGCCCGTGCCGACATCCAACAGCCATTTGCGCGTCCCGTCCCTGGATTCCTGCGAAGTCATCAGCAGGGGCACTTTGACTTCGGCGTGGTTTTGCAATTTTTCGCGCAGGGATTTTGCCAAATCGGTCATATCGGCAAAATCATCCGCACCGGACTGATGCATCCAGCGCATAACCTGCCTGGCACGGAAGGGCTTTTCCCCCATTTGGGCAAACAGTTCGGTCAAACCGTTCAAATCATAATTCAGTAAATTGGTTTTCATTAAAATCTTCGGGCATTCAAGCCCATCCTTTCGGAAATCCATACCCATGGCAAACAGGCGCGCGGCCATACGGGGCAGCAGACGGTATGGCCAAACACGGAATGGCCGCACCGGCGGCATTTCGCCCATGAAGAGGGCGGCCGCAAAACTCAAGCTGCCCGGTTTTGGCAACAGGGCAGCCGTCAAGACACCGCATCCGTCCCCTTATCGGCGGGAAAAAATTTCCGTCTCGCTAAAAAAATAGGCGGTTTCGGCAAGCGCGCTTTCTTCGCTGTCCGAACCATGAACGGCATTCATGGTAACGGATTGGGCAAAATCGGCCCGAATCGTGCCTGCGGCGGCCTGCTGGGGATTGGTCGCACCCATCAGTTCGCGGTTTTTCGCAACGGCATCCTCGCCCTCCAAAACCTGTATCATCACCGGCCCGCTGGTCATAAAGTCTATCAGTTGGCCGAAGAAAGGGCGTTCGCGATGTACCGCGTAAAACCCCTCCGCCTCGCTGCGGCTCAACAGCCTCATCTTGGCGGCCACGATTTTCAAGCCGTTTTCTTCAAACCGGCTGTAAATTTTGCCGATGACGTTTTGGTGTACGGCATCGGGTTTGATGATGGAAACGGTGCGTTGAATCGCCATATCTTTTCCTTGGGGGCTTTTAAAAACCAATCTTTTGATGCCGCGGCATTGTAACAAGTTTTTAGTGTTTTGCCGAATTTGTTTCCTGCCCCGCCTTTGCCGGCGCAAGTTTCAAATGCGGCAACCCCAGGTATTCTTCCGACTGCATTTCGGTCAGGCGGCTGGCGGTACGGACAAATTCGCCGGCAAAATCGCCTTCCGTATAAATTTGGCCTATAGGCACGGCGCAGGTGGCGCAAAATTTGACCCGGTAGTCGTACATGACATCCACCAGCCAGGTGAGGCGGCGCGCCTCCGCCCTTTCCGCCGAACTCAACTGCCCGATGCCGGAAACCAGGATGATTTCGTAATGTTCCGACAAATACAGATAATCCGCCTGGGAACGGGGGCCGAAACACAGCTCGCGGAAGGCAAACCAAATAATCCGCCCCGATTTTCCCTTGCAGTTGAGTTTTCTGCCGTGGATTTCGATTTCAGAGGGCACGGCTTCCCTTCCGCCCGACATCTGTTTGAACAGGACTGCCAGCTTTTGTTCGTTTTCATCGCTGTCGGGGATATAAAACACCTCGGCCGAAGTCAAGGCCCTGTGCCGGTAATCTTCGCCCCCGTCCACATTCAAAATGGTCAGTTTGTCTTCGATTAGGGCTATGGTGGGCAGGAAGCTGCTGCGGTTTTGCCCCTGCGGATACAATTCGGAGGGCGCGTAGTTGGAAGTCGCCACAAGGACCACGCCTTCGTTAAACAGGTTTTCCAACAAACGCCCCAAAATCATGGCATCGGCAATATCGCTGACGTGAAATTCGTCAAAGCACAACACACGGGTTTCTTTGGCGATTTCGGCCGCAACCGCCTTCAAGGGATTGGCCTCGCTTTTGAGCCCCTGCAAACGGTGGTGGATTTCCGCCATAAACGCGTGAAAATGCACCCTTCTTTTGCGCCGGTAAGGCAGGCAGCCGAAAAAGGCATCCATCAGGAAACTTTTGCCGCGCCCCACGCCCCCGTAGAAATACAGACCCTTTGGGATTTGCGGCGAACGCAGGCTGCGGCCGAGGAAACGGTTGCGCTTGCGTTTGAACATCATCAATTCCGTCCATAATTTGTCCAGATGTTCTATGGCCTTGGCCTGTGCCGCATCGCGGATAAATGCCGACTGCTGCGAAGCTGCCTGATACCAGGTCAGCGGGCTGTGGTTTTCATACGGCGGGGGGACGAAGCGGCTTGTGTTGTTATCGGACATATCATGAACCCGTGTCTTTTGATTCATATATTATATAGCCGATTACCCTGCCGACCAATATCGTCCGATATGGGGCGGATTTATAGTGAATTAAAATTGCAGGGGCAGGGTGTTGGCAACGCCCTTATGCACTATCCGTACACGGCTCTCGTTGCCGCCTTGTCTCATTTTTATTTTAATCCGCTATATTTTCCCTACGGCGCGGGCAAATAAAAAGTGCCGCATAGACTGCGGCACTTTTTCGCAACTGCCTTATTTGGCAGAAGCGGCAAGCGACTGATCCACCCTTTCGCGCAATTCTTTGCCCGGTTTGAAGTGGGGGACGTATTTCTCCGGTACCTCCACTTTTTCCCCGGTTTTGGGATTGCGCCCCATGCGAGCCGGACGATGGTTCAAATCGAAGCTGCCAAAACCGCGGATTTCTATCCTTTGTCCGCGCGCCAGCGAACGGCTCATGGTATCAACCAAAACCTTTACGCTGTATTCGACATCTTTGGCCATCAGTTGGGTATCGTTTTTTTGGGCGAATACTTCGGCCAAACGAACCATCAACTCTGATTTGGTCATGATTTTGTTCCGTTATTACTCTTGATCGCCGGACAATTTGGCTTTCAGCAGGTCGCCCAGGCTGGTGGTGCCGGCGCTGGCGGTTGCCGCCGCATTGACGGAATTGAGAGCGTCGCGGCTTTCTTTCGCGTCTTTGGCCTTCACAGACAGTTTGATGCTGCGGTTTTTGCGGTCCACGGTAACGATGACGGCTTCTACTTCGTCGCCTTCGTTGAGCTTGGTGGTCAAATCTTCCACGCGGTCGGCGGCAAATTCGGATGCGGGCAGGTAGCCTTCGACTTCGTCGCCCAATGCGACTACCGCGCCTTTGGCTTCAACGGATTTGACCGTGCCTTTCACCAGAGAGCCTTTGTCGTTCACGCTGATGTAGTTGTTGAAGGGGTCGCCTTCCAGTTGTTTGATGCCCAGGGAGATGCGTTCTTTTTCCACATCTATGCCCAAAACGACGGTTTCGACTTCTTCGCCTTTTTTGTATTTGCGTACGGCTTCTTCGCCCGCTTCGGTCCAAGACAGGTCGGACAGGTGGACCAGGCCGTCTATGTTGCCCGGCAGGCCGACGAATACGCCGAAGTCGGTGATGGATTTGACCGCGCCTTTGATTTTGTCGCCTTTTTTGTAGTTGGCGTCAAAATCTTCCCAGGGGTTGGCCTGGCATTGTTTCATGCCCAGGGAGATGCGGCGGCGGTCTTCGTCTATTTCCAAAATCATGACTTCGACTTCGTCGCCCAATTGGACGACTTTGCTCGGGTGGACGTTTTTGTTGGTCCAGTCCATTTCGGAAACGTGTACCAGGCCTTCTATGCCTTGTTCGATTTCGACAAATGCGCCGTAGTCGGTCAGGTTGGACACTTTGCCGAACAGGCGCGTGCCTTGCGGATAACGGCGGGCCAGGCCGTTCCAGGGGTCTTCGCCCAGTTGTTTCATGCCCAGGGAAACGCGCTGTTTGTCTTGGTCGAATTTCAGGACTTTGGCTTCGACTTCCTGGCCGACTTCCAGCACTTCGCTCGGGTGTTTCACGCGCCGCCATGCCAAATCGGTGATGTGCAGCAGGCCGTCTATGCCGCCCAAATCGACAAATGCGCCGTAGTCGGTGATGTTTTTGACCACGCCTTTGACCACCGTGCCTTCCTGCAGGTTGTCCAGCAGGGCTTTGCGCTCTTCGCCCAGGGTTTCTTCCAATACGGCGCGGCGGGAAACGACGACGTTGTTGCGTTTTTTGTCCAGTTTGATGACTTTGAATTCGATTTCTTTGCCTTCAAAGTGCGAGGTGTCTTTAACCGGGCGGACATCCAGCAGCGAACCGGGCAGGAAGGCGCGGATGCTGTTGATCATGACGGTCAGGCCGCCTTTGACTTTGCCGTTTATCAGGCCGGACAGGATGTCGCCGCTTTCCATGGCTTCTTCCAATTCTATCCAGTCGGCGGCGCGTTTGGCTTTGTCGCGCGAGAGTTTGGTTTCGCCAAAGCCGTTTTCCAGGGACTCTATGGTTACGGTTACGAAGTCGCCGACTTTGACTTCCACTTCGCCCTGCATGTTTTTAAATTCGTTGATGTCTATCAGGGACTCGGATTTCAGGCCGGCATTGACGATGACGTGTTTGTCGGTAATCGCCACCACTTCGGCGGTAATCACTTCGCCTGGGTTCATTTCCTGTATTGTCGAGTATTCGTCCAACAATTGGGCAAAATTTTCCATGTTTGCTTGTTCTTTCTTGCGCCGCCGAGGTGCGCGGGGGGTTGGGTGTTAGGGAAACGCCTGCCGCCACGGCCGGTCAGGCGGTACTGCTTTTTTTGACGGCCGGCGGTATGCGCTGGGGCTGCCGTCCGCCCTATGCCCCGCTCGGGGGCCGGGTGTTTCGGGCGGCCGCGCGGTCGGGCGGCCTGTTTGGGAAACACAAGGTGCGGATTATATAACAGCTTTATTTTTTTTCATACCAATCAAGCACTTTTTTTACCGCTTCTTCTATGCTCATTGCCGATGTGTCCAAAAGCCGCGCATCGGGCTGTTGTTTTAAGGGGGCGGCCTTGCGGCTGCGGTCTGCTTCGTCCCGCGCCTCTATGCCGGCCAGGATTTCTTCGAACGCCGGGCCTTCGCAGGGGATGCCCAGTTGTTTGGCGCGCCGCTGCGCCCTGATTTGCGCCGATGCGGTCAGGAATATTTTTAATCCGGCAGCGGGGAAGACGACAGAACCCATGTCGCGCCCGTCGGCCACCAGTCCTTTGCCTGTGTCGAAATCCCGCTGGCGTTGCAGCAGGGCCGCGCGCACGGCGGGCAGTTGCGCCACGGCGGACGCGCCCATGCCTATGGCCTCGCCGCGGATTTCTCGGGATACGTCCCTACCGTCCAGCAATACCGCCTGCCCGTCGAATTCGGCCGGCAGTTCCGCCGCCAGCCGCGCCACGCCCGCCTCGTCCGCCCAGTCGGTCTGTTTCTGCCGCGCATACAGGGCGGTCAGGCGGTAGAGTGCGCCGGAATCGAGATAGTCCCAGCCCAAGGCCGCCGCCACTTTCGATGCCACCGTCCCTTTCCCCGACGCGCCCGGGCCGTCTATTGCGATTATTTTTGCCGTCATGGTCTGAATATTCCTTGGTTTGTTGTCGGTTTGTCCTTGTTCGGCGCGGGATTCCACTGTTCTGCCCCGCCTTGTATAATGTTGCGCCAAGCGACTATAGCAACTCTTTCTTCCATCTTCCAGTATAAAAATCATGACCGATTCCATCCGCCTAGAACCGCGCCGCCTGAAACCTTCCTCCATCGCCCTGCCCGGCTCGAAAAGCATCAGCAACCGCACCTTGCTTTTGGCCGCCCTGTCCGACAACGGCTGTACGATACGTTCGCTGCTCCAATCGGACGATACCGGCCGTATGTTGGATGCGCTGAAGGCTTTGGGGGTAAATATCGAAACGCTTTCAGACGGCCTGATTCGGATACGCGGCTGCAACGGCCGTTTCCCGCAACGCGAAGCCGATTTGTTCTTGGGCAACGCCGGCACGGCCTTCCGCCCGCTGGCCGCCGCATTGGCCGTATTGGGCGGCGACTACCATTTGCACGGCGTGGCGCGTATGCACGAACGCCCCATAGGCGATTTGGTCGATGCCCTGCGCGTCATAGGCACGGACATACGCTATACCGGCAGGGAAAACTACCCGCCGCTGCACATAGGCGGACGGCGGGACAACGGCATACGCAGCGTACCCGTCAAAGGCAACGTATCCAGCCAGTTCCTGACCGCGCTGCTGATGGCCTTGCCGCTGACCGGCGAAGCATTTGAAATACAAGTGGAAGGCGAACTGATTTCCAAGCCCTACATAGACATCACGCTCAACCTGATGCGGCAATTCGGCGTGAATGCGGAAAACGGCGGCTATAGCCGTTTCCGGCTGCCCGCCGCCCGCTACCATGCCCCCGAAACGGTCCATGTCGAAGGCGACGCGTCCAGCGCGTCCTACTTCCTGGCCGCCGGGCTGCTGTCGGCCGTGCCGATACGCGTTACCGGCTTGGGCAGAAACGCCATACAGGGCGATGCCGCCTTTGCCTGCGAACTGGAAAAAATCGGCGCGACGGTAACATGGGGCGACGACTTCATAGAAGTTTCCCGCGCGGCGGGACAGGCAATCCTACCCTTCGATTTGGACGCAAACCACATCCCCGATGCCGCCATGACGCTGGCCGTCGTCGCCCTGGCGGCGGGCGCGCCCTGCAGCATACGCAACATAGGCTCGTGGCGCGTGAAGGAAACCGACCGCATTGCCGCCATGGCCGCCGAATTGCGGAAAGTGGGCGCAACCGTGCGGGAGGAAGCCGAAGCCATACACATCGCCCCGCCGGCACGACTCACGCCGAACGCCGTTATCGACACCTACGACGACCACCG
>JAUMUU010000131.1 GCA_030530545.1 Neisseria sp.
AGGATGTATTTGCGGTAGGTGTCCGGCAGCACGGCGGCAAGGTCGTCCGTGGTCCAAGTCCGGCCGCTGCTGCGGGCGGGGATATCTAATTCCTGCCGCGCGGTATTTTGCCATTGCGCCCGGGCTTTTTCGGCGAACTCGGCAGCGGTTTTTTTGAAGGCGCGTATGCCGGTGCGGGTGCGTTCGCGGTAAATCCTGCCCGCCAGGTAACGCTGTTCGGGAAATTCGTGTTCATGCCCTTTCAGGCAGCCGCTGCAATAGTCGGGGGCGGCTTCGGTATCGGCCAGACAGTCGGCATCGTGCAATACGGCCAGATAGGTTTCTTTGCCTTGCAGTATCAGCCAGGCGGCAAAGCCGTAGGTGCTGTAGGTGTGTTTGCCGCCGCACACCAAAGACAAGGCGGGCCAAATCAGTTGGTTGGGGCAGGCGATGACGGCGGTTTCGTAGTTTTCAAAAAAATAATTGAAATACAGCAAATCTTCATCGGACAGCCCGGCCAATAATTGAGTCAGGTTTTGGTTGAATTCGGCCACGCTGCGCGATGCGGGGCGGGCTTGGCCTATGACGTGCCAAAAGTCGTCCGTAGTCATGTTTTCCATTTCCTTTCAGATTCCGCTATTTTGGCCCTATATAAGGCCAGTTTATCCTCCAAAAACGCCTGATGCGCGGCCAATTCCTGCCTTTTGCGTTCCAAGGCCGCCTGATGTTCCTGCAAAATCCGATAACGCCGGGGAATGGTTTCATCGCCCAAATGCCGCAACCGCGCATATTCCTTAATTTGCGCCAGCGGCACACCCATATCTTTCAGCCGCAGGATGAAGCCCACCCACTCCAAATCGCGCGCGCCGTATTCGCGGTAGCCCTTGGCATCGCGTTCGGGGTGCAGCAGCCCTTCCCGTTCGTAATAGCGCAGCGTGGCGGCGGACAAGCCTGTTTGCGCGGCAAATTCCTTGGTCTGCATAAAAAGCCCTTGCCATAAAGTCCACTTCATAGTTTAACCTGCCCTGTGTTGTTTGCATATTCATTAAGGAGATAAAAAATGTTGGACAATCATGACCTAATGGCACGCGGCTTGGCCAAGCTGAACGAAATAGACGGCGAACAGGGCGACAAGGTGATGCAGGCCTTGGCGGATATTTCGCCCGATTTGGGGCGTTACATCATTGCTTTTGCCTTTGGCGAGATTTACAACCGACCGCAGCTTGATGTGCGGCAGCGCGAATTAATAACACTGGCGGCTTTGGCGGCACAGGGCGGCTGCGAAAATCAGTTGCGCGTACATATCCATGCCTCGCTGAACGTGGGACTAAGCCGCGAACAGATTGTAGAAACCTTTATCCACTGCATCCCCTATCTGGGTTTCCCCAAGGTGTTGAATGCGGTGTTTGCGGCCAAAGAAATATTTGCCGCGAACACGGCACACAGGCAGTAGAATCAGGGCTTAGCCCCATACCTTGAAAAATACTATAATCCGCCCTTCTTCGGGTTTCAGATAATCTGCAGCCCTTTTTCCAACCGCGCGGTTCGCAATCCTCCCGCGCTGATTTTTATCTAAACCAAAACTAAGGACCTTCATGCAAAACCCCGTTTTTTCCCCCGCCCAACAGAGGCGTGCCTTATCTTGGCTGGCTTTGTTCCACATTGCCGTTATCGCTTCGAGCAATTATCTGGTGCAGTTTCCCTTCACCATAACCCTGCCCAACGGTTTTGAAGTGCATTCCACTTGGGGCGCGCTCAGTTTTCCGTTTATTTTTTTGGCCACCGATTTGACGGTGAGGGTTTTCGGCCGCCGGCCGGCGCGGCGGATCGTGTTTTTTGTCATGTTTCCCGCCCTGTTTGTTTCTTATACTTTTTCCGTGTTGTTTCAAGAGGGCGCGTGGGCGGGATGGGGCGCGCTTGCCGTTTTCGTAATGCCCGTGTTCCGCATCGCGCTGGCCAGCTTTGCCGCTTATGCGTTCGGGCAACTGCTGGATATTGCCGTCTTCGACCGCCTGCGCCGTTTGAAATCGTGGTGGGTCGCGCCATCGGCTTCCATGTTTGCGGGCAATGCGGCCGATACGCTGCTGTTTTTCGCCATTGCCTTCGCGGGCAGCGAGGATGCGTTTATGGCCGCCAATTGGCCGCATATCGCCCTGGTCGATTATTTGTTCAAACTGGTTATTTGTCTGCTGTTTTTCCTGCCCGCTTACGGCGTATTGCTGAAAATCCTGACCGTCCGCCTGACCTCCCTGCCCGAAGGCGGGGGCGGCATACGGCGGACGGCCTGATATAGTGTGGATTAAAATAAAATGAGACAAGGCGACAACGAGAGCCGTGTACGGATAGTATAGTGATAGTGGATGAACAAAAATCAAAACAAAGCACCTAAACCGCAGACACTACGGATAGTACGGCAAGGCTGGGCAACGCCGTACCGGTTTTTGTTAATTCACTATACCGCCTTGAAGGTTCGGCGGGCGTAAATACTGCTTCTAATCATAGGAAATTGTCGGGCATAAATGCCCGACCTACAAGGCTGCAAGACTGGTAAGGTATAGTAGATTAAAATAAAAATGAGATAAGGCGGCAACGCCCGCTGTGTACGGATAGTACATAAGTGCGTTGGCAACGCTGTAGCCTTGCGATTTTAATCCACTATGAAAAACGCGTATGGTTTGTCCATACGCGTTTTTGTTTTCCAGACGGTTTTTGACGGCCATCCGCCTTATCCGCCCGTTTTCTTGAACCGCCCCAAATCCAACACTTCGTCGTACATGTCCGCCAGCTCGGGCTGGTGGCTGACCAGTACCACGGTGGTATGCGGCAGTTCCTGCTTCAAGAGTTGCAGCAGGGCGCGGGCGGAGGCGGTGTCGAGGGCGGAGGTGTTTTCGTCCAGATAGAGGTAATCGGGGCGGGACAGCAGGGCGCGGGCGAAGGCGATGCGCTGCTGTTCGCCTGCCGACAGGGTGTGCGCCCAGTTGCGGGTTTCGTGTACCGCGCCCGCCCATTTGCCCAAACCGACCTGTTCCAGTACGCGGCGGCAGGCTGCGTCGTCATTGGCGTGTTCATCGGCGGGATAGCTTAGGATTTCCGCCAGCGTGCCTTTGCCCAGATAGGTTTTTTGCGGCAGCAGCAGGGTTTTGCCTTGCGGCCGCTGCCATGTGCCGTCGTAATACGGCCACAGGCCGCCTATGGTGCGCAGCAGGGTGGATTTGCCCAGCCCGCTTTGTCCGGCAAGCTGCGTCCAGCGTTGCGGGGCGATTTCGGCGCTGATGTCGCCCAATACGGTGCCGCCGTTCGGTGTGTAGAGCGTAAGGTTGTCCAGCAGGGCTTTGTCGCCGACGGGGGCGGTTTTGTCCTGCGCCTGTTCTTCGGCGATGTTTTCGCGGAACTGGCTCAGGCGCAGCAGGGTTGCGCTCCATTCGGGCAGGATGGAATAGGCAAAGACGAACCAGCTCAATGAGTTGAAGACGGCGGTAAACGCGCTGCGTATCTGCATCAGGCCGCCGAGCGTGATTTTCTTCGCTAGAAACAGCGGTACGGAGGCGAGTACGGGCAGCATCAGGGCGAAGCGGTCATAACCCGTTGTAAACAAACCTAAATGCAGTTCTTTCGCCATCAGCCGCCGCCAGTTGCCGACGATTGCGCCGAATTCGCGTTTCAAACCCGCCTGTTCGCGCGCTTCGCCGCCGTACAGGGCGATTTGTTCGGCGTTGTCGTGTTTGCGTACCAAGGAAGCGCGGAAGTCGGCTTCGAATTTCTGCTGGTCGTAGTTCAGCTTGTGCAGGCGTTTGCCTATGACTTGGGTGAAGATGCTGCCGAACAGGGCGTAGGCAACGGCAATCCAGACGAGATAGCCGGTAACGGTGAGGTCGCGGCCTAAAATATGGAAGGTGTGCGTGCCGGACAATTTCCACAAAATCGCGATAAAGGCGTAAAGCTGCGCCAGATTGGTGAGCAGGGAGACGAAGAGTTCTATGCTGCGCGAGACGAAGATGTTGATGTCGTCGGCGATGCGCTGGTCGGGGTTGTCGGTACTCTGCTTTAAGGCGATGCGGTAGTAGGCGCGTTTGTCAAACCATTGTTTTAAAAAGTAAGCGGTCAGGTGTTGCCGCCAGCGGATAATCAGGAATTTGCGCAGCCAGGCGCGGGAGACGGCGCAGAGGATGAAGATGGCGACGTAAATCAGGTATTGGCCTATCAGGGCATAGAGTTCGGCGGCTTCCAGCGCGTTGAGCGTGTCGTAAAAGGTTTTGCTCCATTCGTTGATTTGGACGTTGATGGCGACGACGGCAAAACCGAAGCCGGTCATGACGGACAGCCAGAACACGGGGCGGAACGCGGCGCGGGTCAGCCAGTAGTCTTTGACAAACCACGACAGGCGGTGGAAAAAGGCGAAACGCGCCAGCAGCAGGGATAATCCGGCAGTAACGATGCCCGCCGCATTGACGTAGAGCAGGAGCTTCCACCACGGGGTCGGGGTTTCGGCGGCCTGTTTGGCGGTTTCGGCGGCGGCCGGTACGAATCCGCCGACGGCGGCAAAGCCTTGGTCAAGCAGGAACAGGATGCCGCTGACGATAAGGAAGGCCAGGTTGAGCCACAGCATGAAGCGCAGGGTGTAGGTGCCGGCAGGCGGCGGGGTTTGCGGGGCGGGTGTTTCGGTTGTCATGTGTGTGTATTTCCGTTAGGGCTGATAAAAAGGTTATTTTCCAACTAGGCGGGCCGCCCTTCCCCTTCCGCCCGCCATACTTCGAGCACGCAGTCCAACAGGAGCAGCAGGGCGCGGTCGGCGCCGTATTCGTCCAGATAGACGAAGTGCAGCGGCA
>JAUMUU010000132.1 GCA_030530545.1 Neisseria sp.
TAAAAGCAGGTTGGCATGGAAATCCCAACTCTTAATGCGGGGCGGATGGTAGCAAGCTTTGGCCGCCGGGGCAAGTTTCCCTGCCTTGCGTCCGGCGGGCAAGCCTGCCGCGAGGGAGGCGGGGCGGTTTGCTTTTGCGATATAATCGCCCCTTTCCATTTGAAACCGGCAACCCGTGAACACCCCCCAAACCCGCGCGCAAGGCCGCCCATGATTAGGCGGCTGTTATTCCTATCGTGCCGCCTGTTGGCCGCCCTGCCCTTGCGCCACCTGCACCTTTTGGGCGGCATATTGGGCAGCCTGTCCTTTTACCTGCTGCCCAAGGACAGGGCCGTCATCCGCGACAACCTGCTCACGGCCGGACTCAATGCCGATAATGCCGCCGTCAAAGCCGTATTGCGCGAAACGGCCAAGGGCGGGCTGGAACTGCCGGTTGCCTTTTTCCGGCAGCCAGAAGAGATAGAAAAACTGTTTGCCGCCGTCCATGGCTGGCGGCACATCGAAGACGCATTGGCCGCCGGCGACGGCCTGCTGCTGATTACCCCCCACCTGGGCAGTTACGACCTGGCGGGCCGCTACATCAGCCAACGGCTGCCCTTCCCCCTGACCGCCATGTACAAACCGCCGAAAAACAAAATACTCGACGAAATCATGCAGGCGGGCCGGGTACGGGGCAAGGGCCGCACCGCACCGGCCAACATACAGGGCGTAAAACAAATCATGAAGGCCCTGATGGCGGGCGAGGCCACCATAGTCCTGCCCGACCACGTCCCCGACCCCGGCGAGGGCGGCGACGGCGTGTGGGCGGACTTTTTCGGCCGCCCGGCCTACACCATGACCCTGGCTGGCAAACTGGCGCGGATAAAGGGCGTGAGAACCCTGTTTTTCTGCGGGGAACGCCTGCCTCAGGGGCAAGGCTTCGTCCTGCACATCGCCCCCCTAAAGGGCAGCCTCAACGGCGATAAAAAACACGATGCCGAAACCTTCAACCGCAACACCGAAGAATGGATACGCCGTTTTCCCCAGCAATACCTGTTTGCCTACAACCGATACAAACAACCCGCCGGCGCGCCCGACAGGCCGTCCGACAACGCCCCCCCTTCCCGAGACCGGTAAAGAAACCCTATGGACAACCATCATCCCGCCCCTTTCGAACGGCAGGAAATCATCCGCCGCGAACGCAACCTGGCCAAATACGCCAACACCATGGACAGCCTGTTCTGCATCCCCTTCACCAAACAAGGCGTAGGCCTGGACGCGATATTGTCGCTGATACCCTTTGCGGGCGACATCGCGGGCCTGCTGCTCACCCTCAAAGCCTTCCGCATGGGCAGGGAATTGGGCGTGCCGGAACACAAAATGCGGCCTGCCGTCTATCTGGCATTGGCCGACATGCTGTTGGGCATGATACCCGTCCTAGGCACACTCATAGACATCTTCCTGCAGCCGACCTACCGCACCCTGAAAGTGGTGAACGAACACGTCCGCAGCGAATACGGCATAGACGGCGACCTGCATTTGGAACGCCCCTTCATGCATGCGGGACTGGAAAAAAAACAGCAGGCATCCGCCTTCTGGCGCAACCCCTTTGCCGCCTGGCTTTACCTGCACCTGCCCGACTTCATAGGCCTGATTATGCTGGTGTTGATGGGCTGGGGGGCGGTCGCCCTGACAAAATGGGCCTGGGGCGGCATCACTTGGCTGGCCTCCGCCATCACCGGCCTGTTTTGATGCCGGTTGGAAATGAGCGGCCGCGCGGCATAGGCGCGAAGGCGGCAGGCCGCAGACAGTACGGATAGTACGGCAAGGCCGTACCGGTTTTTGTTAATTCACTATACAAAACCTTATATTCCACCCACCTTATTTTAAAAAACCCTGCAAACGGCCTGACAGCCACACGCGGTAACGCCACAGCGGCCACAAGGACAAAGCCAGCCACAACGGCACAAAATACCCGTATACGGCGGCACTGCCCCAGCGCGTATAGGCCAAACACACCGACAGGCACAACAGGCTGCCGCCATACGCGCCCGCACGCGGCAGAGGCTGCCACAAACGGGCGGACAACTCCGTCTTGCCGGCAAAAAACAGCCAAAACGACACCGCCGCCGCCATAGCCGCCCCGCGCGCGCCCCATTGCGGGATAAACATATTCAACAACACCAGATTGACCGCCAGGGCGGCCAGCGACACCAGCACCAAAGAAAACGTGCGGCGGCAGATATGCACCCCTATCCCCGTTACCTCCGTCAGCGTATACAGCAAGGGGGATAACAAGGTACAGGGCAGAATGTACGGCACATCCGCATAAGCATCCGGCAGCAGCAGGGCGGCCAGCGGCGAACACAGCCCGCACACCCCCGTTATGGCGGCAATGGCCGCCGTCATGTGCCGCGCCGCCTGCGCCACCCGCCCTTCATCCCCGCCCTGCGACGCCCATTTGAACACCAGGGGCGACCACACGGTCGCAAACACGCTTTGGAACACCAAAGCCGCCGCGCCAAAGGCCGTTGCCAAAGAATATACCCCCACATCCTCCAAACCGGCCAAATCCTTCAGCAGCCAGCGGTCGGCCGAGGTAAAGCCCCAATAGGCCACGCCCGCCAAGGCCAGTGGCAGGCCGTAGGACCAGGCCGCCGCCAGCTGCCGCCGCGAAAAGGCCGCCCGCGCCGCCGCCGCCAAATCCCTGCGCGTCTGCCACAGCAAAACCGCCACCGCAGCCCATTGTCCGGCCGCATATGCCGCCAGCAACAGGAAAATATCCGCCCCAAGGCCGGCCGACATGGCGGCCGCAATCAGCAGCAGCGCGGACAATTTCGGCAAAACCTGCGCCAAGGAAAAAGCCGATGCCCTTTCCTGCATCCGCAACACCAAGGACAGATACCGCGCCGCCAGCGAGGCATAAACAAACAGCAGGCACAAAACCCCCAGCCGCGCATCACTCAGCGACAATATTGTTTCCGCCGGCCATTGCGGCCGCCACAGGCACAAAGCCGCCGCAAGGGCGGCCGCCAGCAATAAGGGCGGAAAGGCCAAAGTCTTCAGCAGCACGGCGCGGTCGGCGGCCGAATGGTATTCGCGGACATAGGCCTGGTCCAAACCCAGCCCCAGCACAATCAGGCTCAGGCCGGTAACGGTTTGCAGCAGCACCAGCCGCCCTATGTCGCCGCCGGAAAAATACCAGGACATCACGGGCAGCAGCAGCAAACCCACGGCGGCATTGCCCACGGGGCCTGCGGCATAACGGAGGATGAGGCGGACGGGGAACATAAAGGCGGTTTTGCAGACGTAAAACCCCGATTCTATAGCAAACCGCCATATCGCCGATATAGCAGGCGGGCGGGCGGCGGCAGTCGGCGGGGCGGGATGGGATGCCGGGGAGAGGGGCGGTTTTGGCCATGGGACATGACGGATTGCGGGCAAAAGGCACGGTAGGGGCAGGCATTTTCCAGGCGGGAAACGGCGTTTTACGGGGCAAAATGTAGTGGATTAGAATAAAAATGATACAAGGCGGCAACGAGAGCCGTGTATAGACAGTACATAAGGGCGTTGGCAACGACTTAGCCTTGCGATTTTAATCCGCCATACCGCCCTTGCCGAATCCGTCCGTTCCCCCTAAGGCCGCGCCGTGGCGGTTTTTCCCGCATTTCGCTATATAATGCCGCAAACATGCCGCCAGAGGCCCTACGCCATGACGCCCGAAATCCGCAAACAATTGAAAATTTCCGACCATGTTGCCGCCAAATTGGAAAAATTGCGCCTGCATACCGTATGGGACCTGATTTTGCACCTGCCCCTGCGTTATGAAGATGAAACCCGCATCACGCCCATCGGGCAGGCGGCCGTCGGCGGCATCTGCCAAGTCGAGGGCGTGGTCGTGCATCAGGCCGTTGTCGGCGGCGCGCGCAAACAACTGACGGTCTTACTGCAAGAGGGGGCGGATGTGTTGCAGCTGCGCTTTATCCATTTCTACCCCGGCCACCTGCGGCAAACGGCGGTCGGCAGCCGCATCAGGGCGGTGGGCGAAATCCGCCCCAATTATCCCTACCATGAAATCATACACCCCAAAATCCGTGATGCGGACGGCTGCCCCCTGGAGGAAAACCTCACGCCCGTCTACCCTACTGTAAGCGGCCTGGGCCAGCCCGCCCTGCGCCGCGCCATACAAAATGCGCTGGACATCATGCCTGCGGGCGACACTCTGCCCGACGGCCTGTTGAGCCGCTTCAAGCTGCCCTACCTTGCCGACTGCCTGCGCCTGCTGCATTCGCCGCCGCCCGGTTTTTCCGTCCACCGGCTTTCAGACGGTACGCTTCCGGCATGGCGGCGGCTCAAGTTTGACGAACTTTTGGCGCAGCAGCTTTCTATGCGGCTGGCGCGGCAGAAGCGCGTCGGCGGTACGGCGGCGGCCTTGCGCGGCGACCATACTTTGACCAAAGCGCTGCGTAATGCGCTGCCTTTCGCCCTGACCGATGCACAAGAAAGGGTTGTCGCCGAAATCCAAGCCGATATGGCGCAAACCCACCCCATGCACCGCCTGCTGCAAGGCGATGTCGGCAGCGGCAAAACCATTGTTGCCGCCCTGTCCGCGCTGTCCGCCGTCGAATCCGGCGCACAAGTCGCCGTGATGGCGCCGACCGAAATCCTTGCCGAACAGCATTTCATCAAGTTCAAACAATGGCTCGAGCCGTTGGGTTTCGAAGTCGTCTGGCTTTCCGGCAGCCAGCGCAAAAAAGCCAAAGACGAAGCCAAAG
>JAUMUU010000133.1 GCA_030530545.1 Neisseria sp.
GTCCTGTTGAAAAAAACCGTCAGCAAAAGCATAGTGCCGTCCTCCTGGTAAGCCCTTATGACCCGCAAAACCGCCGCCGCCCTGATTGCCATCATCTGCGCCCATGCCCATGCGGCACAGCCCTACCGCCTTTCCGACTACCCCGCAGGACGGGTTTACCAAGGCAAACGCCACCCGCCCGAAATCACCCGGCAATGGCGCACAAAACTGGCGGTCATACTGGACGGCTATGCCGACAAAGGAAAGAAGGTCGATTTCGCCGGCAGCTACACCACCGTGGTTTGGGGTTGCGGCACGGGTTGCGCCGAGGGCGTCATGGTGGACGCGCGCGACGGCACCATCCACGACCTTTCCCCGGTCCGCGCCTCCGATGAAATGCTGCCCTGCCTCTTGCCGGACGGCAGCGAGGCGGAGGGCGACCTGTTCCAATACCGCGCCGACAGCCGCCTGTTCACCGTCTATACCTGCCGTTTCCAACCCATCGAAGGGGGAAGGAAATACCTGCAGTGGAGGACGGATTACTTTTACGAATGGCGGGAAAGGCGGAAAAAATTCGTCCTGTTGAAAAAAACCGTTGAAAAAAGCATAGTTCCGGCCTCCTGAACATTATGCCTTACACATACCAAGAGTAGCCCTTATGACCCAAAAAACCATTATGTTGGCCAACCCGCGCGGCTTTTGCGCCGGCGTGGACCGCGCCATCAGCATAGTCGAACGCGCACTGGAAGAATTCGGCGCGCCGATTTATGTGCGGCACGAAGTGGTGCACAACAAATTCGTGGTGGACAACCTGCGCGAAAAAGGCGCGGTATTTATCGAAGATTTGGCCGACGTGCCGCCCGGCGCGACGCTGATTTATTCCGCCCACGGCGTATCCAAGGCGGTACAGGAAGAGGCGGCGCAACGCGGCTTCCGCGTGTTTGATGCCACCTGCCCGCTGGTAACCAAGGTGCATAAGGAAGTGGCGCGGCTGGACACCCAGGGCTACCAGGTCGTCATGATAGGCCATGCCGGACACCCCGAAGTGGAAGGCACGATGGGGCAGCTGCCCGAGGGCGCGATGCTGCTGGTGCAGACGGTGGAGGATGTGGCCAACCTACAGGTAAACAACCCCGACAAGCTTTCGCACGTCAGCCAGACCACGCTGTCGGTGGACGAAACCAAAGACATCATTGCCGCCCTGAGGGCGCGTTTCCCCAATATCAAAAGCCCGCCCAAAGACGACATCTGCTATGCCACCACCAACCGTCAGGAAGCGGTCAAACAGCTGGCGGCGGAGTGCGACATCGTCATCGTGGTCGGCTCGCCCAATTCGTCCAACAGCAACCGCCTGCGCGAAGTGGCGGCACAGCGCGGCGTGGATGCCTATATGGTGGACAATGCCTCCTACCTCAAGCGGGAATGGTTTGCCGGCAAAAAACAGGTGGGCATCACCGCCGGCGCGTCCGCGCCCGAAGTGCTGGTGCGGGAGGTCATCGCCACTTTGCGCGATTGGGGGCATGACACCCTGCGCGAAGGCGAAGGCGCGGAAGAAAGCATAGTCTTCGTGCTGCCCAAGGAATTGCGGCGGGAAAAATAAGCAGGCGGCGCGGCGGGGCGCAATGCGATTAACCGGTTTTTTCAATAACAACGATTTGATTTCAAATCGGGACTGTGCCGCCTAAGCCCGATTGGAATTGAATCCGCCACATCCGAACACATATATCCGAACATGGCCGGCTGCCGAAAACCCGTTTTCCACGCAACCCCGGGCCGCCGTTTCGGCGGCATGATTTCAAACAGGAAGGAATTTTGATGAAACACAGTCAGACCAGCCGCAGGACCTTATTGAAAACTTTGGGCATAACCCCCGCGCTTTGGTATGCGCCGCAACTTTTGGCGGCCGGGGAAACGCCGCCGCTCACTTTTTACGCCCCGCCGGTCGTCCCCACGCTGCTGTTGGGCGTGGCAAGGCAGCGGGGGAAGCTCAAAGACAGCCGTCCTTTCGAAATCAAGGTTTGGAACAACCCCGACCAGTTAAGGGCGGGGCTGGCCAACCGCAGCATAGAGGCCAGCATAGTACCCAGTTACACCGCCGCCAACCTGGCCGCCCGCAAGCAGGGGGTAAAATTGGTCAATATTATGACTACGGGGCTGCTCCATATTGTCGCCCGCGACCGCGCCATCAGCGGGATAGACGGCCTGGCCGGTAAGAAAATCGTTATTCCGTTTAAAAACGATATGCCCGATTTGGTGCTGCAGGCTTTGTGCCGCCGCCTGAAAATCCCCTTCTCCCGCCTGCAGGTGCAATACACGGCCACCCCGCCCGAGGCTTTGATGACCTTTTTGCAAAAACGCGCCGATTTCGCCCTCCTGCCCGAACCCATGGTCAGCATGGCCCTCATGCGCGGCCGGCAGATGGGGCAGAATGTGGTCCGCGCGTTGGATATGCAAAAGATGTGGGAGCAGATAGTCGGCGGCAAAAGCGGCATCCCCATGGCGGGTTTGATGGTGGGGGACGCTTTTTTCAACCGCAACCGCGCCGCCCTGCAAACGCTGCAGCAGGATTTGCAGCAGGCCGCCGTTTGGGCCAACAGCCACCCCGGGGAGGCGGCCGCCATAGGGGCGAAGCTGCTGACCGCCGCCCCCGCCGCCGCCTTGCAGGCCGCCATCCCCCATTCGCGCCTGACCGCCATTTCCGCCAAAAATATGGCCGACGATATTTTGTCCTTCTTCAAGGAACTCCACAGCCTGAATCCGGCCATAGTGGGCGGGAAAGTCCCCGATGCCTCGCTGTTTGCGGCTTAGGGGGTAGGGTCAAGCCGATAAAAAACGCCTGCGGGGATATGCCCTGCGGGCGTTTTTTTTTACGCGGGAGGTGCGAAATATTCGGCTGATACGGCGTTACCGCCCTGCCCCTTGCCTCCCCCACCCCTGTTTCGCGCATGGCGCGCCTTGCGCCCTATGGGGAAAGTTTTTTTAACCTGATACTCTTTCAGGTAAATAATATTAAATTTATAATAGCCTAAGCCGCATGGCCGGCATGTCCGCCAAACCGGCTGCTTTGTCAATCGAATAAGGACCCATCATGGCGCAAACGGATAACGCTTCGAGTCCCATGTACAAAACCAATCTGGCATTCGCCGCCATGCTCATAGGCATGGTCGGCTATTTTATTTATTGGGGGCTGGATTATACCCATCAACATCATCAGGTCATGTTTTTGCTGGCGACTTTGTTCGGCGTGTTTATGGCCTTCAATATCGGCGGCAATGATGTGGCCAATTCTTTCGGTACTTCTGTGGGCGCGGGTACGCTGACCATTCCCCAGGCCTTGCTGGTGGCGGCGGTGTTTGAAGTGAGCGGCGCGGTCATTGCCGGAGGCGCGGTTACGGAGACGATACGCAACGGTATCGTCAATATGCAGGCCATCCCCATGCAGCCTATGCAGTTTGTTTATGTGATGATGTCGGCCTTGCTCTCGGCCGCGCTGTGGCTGTTGTTCGCCAGCAGGCGCGGGCTGCCTGTGTCTACCACTCATGCGATTATAGGCGGGATAGTCGGCAGTTCTATGCTTTTGGGCTATCTTTTGACGGGGAACGGGGATGGCACACTGGCCCTGGTGCAGTGGGACAGGATAGGCGGTATCGCGGTTTCTTGGGTGTTGTCGCCTGTTTTGGGCGGGCTGATGTCTTATGTGTTGTTCGGCCAGGTAAAGAAATATGTGTTGGATTACAACGAGCGTGTCGAAAGGGATTTGAAGGCTTTGAAGGCGGAAAAAAAGGCTTATAAGGAGGAACACCGCCTGCGTATGGAGTCGCTGACCGAAATAGAGAGGCTCAAGGAGAATGAGGCCTCTACCCGCGATGCGGAGATTTATGACAAGCCGGATTTCGACCCCGAGGATTTGGAGTCGGGTTATTACAAGGGTTTGTACAATATAGACAAACGTAAAAATCAGATTGACGCTTATAAGGCTTTGCAACACTGGGTGCCGGCCATAGCCGCCGGGGGCGGGATGGTGATTGCCGCCATGTTGATTTTCAAGGGTTTGAAGAATTTGAATTTGGGCTTGGGGGAAATCGCCAGTTATCTGACGATTTTGATGATAGGGGCGGCAATTTGGCTGGCGACTTTTATTTATGCCAAGAATTTGAAGCGCAAGGATTTGGCCAAGTCTACTTTTTTGATTTTTTCGTGGATGCAGGTGTTTACCGCCGCAGGCTTCGCTTTCAGCCACGGGGCAAATGATATTTCTAATGCGATAGGCCCGTTTGCGGCGATTATGGATGTTTTGCGTACGGGCAGTATCGGTGAGGCCGCGCCCATCCCGCCCGTGGTGCTGCTGACTTTCGGTATCGCGCTGGTGGTGGGGCTGTGGTTTATCGGCAAGGAGGTGATTGCCACGGTGGGCACGGGTTTGGCCAAGATGCATCCGTCTTCGGGCTTTACGGCGGAGTTGTCCGCCGCCACGGTGGTGATGGCCGCCTCGCTTTTCGGCCTGCCTGTGTCGTCCACGCATATTTTGGTGGGGGCGGTGCTGGGTATAGGGCTGGTGAACCGTAATGCGAATTGGCAGGCGATGAAGCCTATCGCGCTGGCCTGGGTGGTTACGCTGCCCGCCGCTTCGGTTTTGTCTATAGTCTGTTTCTTTTGCCTTAGGGCGGTTTTCGGTTGATGTGGTTTTTTGTCTATATATCTATATAAGGAGGAATGATGAAGTTATCGGAATTGTTCGACCCCAACGAATTTGCCGCGCG
>JAUMUU010000134.1 GCA_030530545.1 Neisseria sp.
CAAGCTCCCGCCCAAGCACCCGCCGAAGCCGCCGCCCAAGACGCATATCTAGAAGTAGAAGCCGCCGCCGGATACGCACCCTCCGCAGTGGCCAGCCCGCGCATGTCCATGGCGGCCAACGAAATCGCCAGACCCGCCGTTACCGACACCGAACGCTACCAAAAACAGCCCGACCAACCCGTAAAATCAACCGCCCAAGAACCCGTTTCCACCTTCAGCATAGATGTCGATACCGGCAGCTACGCCAACGTGCGCCGTTTTTTAAACGATGGCACACTGCCGCCCAAAGACGCGGTACGCATAGAAGAAATCATCAACTACTTCCCCTACAACTACCCCCTGCCCACAGGAGAACACCCCTTCGCCGTCCACACCCAAACCATAGATTCCCCGTGGCAGCCCGAGGCCAAACTCATCAAAATCGGCATACAGGCGCAAGACTTGGCCAAAAAAGACCTGCCTCCCGCCAACCTGGTCTTCCTGGTGGACGTATCCGGCAGCATGGACGAACCCAACAAACTGCCCCTGGTGAAAAAAACCCTGCGCATCCTGACCGAACAACTGCGCCCGCAAGACAAAGTAACCCTGATTACCTACGCGGACGGCGAAGCACTCGTCCTGCCGCCGACCTCGGGCAGCAACAAAGACGAAATCCTGCGCGCCATCAACAAACTGCAGGCCGGCGGCTCCACGGCGGGCGAATCCGCATTGAAAATGGCTTATGAGCAGGCGCAAAAAGCCTACGTTAAAAACGGCATCAACCGCATCCTGCTGGCTACCGACGGCGACTTCAACGTCGGCGTTTCCAGCACCGACGCCCTGAAATCCATGGTGGCGGAAAAACGCAAAAGCGGCATCTCGCTCACCACGCTGGGTTTCGGCACGGGCAATTACAACGAAGACATGATGGAACAAATCGCCGATGCGGGCGACGGCAATTACAGTTACATCGACAACGAAAAAGAAGCCAAAAAAGTCCTGCAGCACCAGCTGACCTCCACCCTCGCCACCGTGGCGCAGGACGTGAAAATCCAAGTCGAATTCAACCCCGCCACGGTTAAGGAATACCGCCTGGTCGGCTACACCAACCGCACCCTGCGCAACGAAGACTTCAACAACGACAAAGTGGATGCGGGCGATATCGGCTCCGGCCACAGCGTAACCGCCATCTACGAAATCATCCCGCAGGGCAAACAAGGCTGGCTGAACGAATCGCGCTACCAAAAAGCCCCGGCGGCATCGGGCGGCAAAAACGAATACGCCTTTGTCAAAGTGCGCTACAAACTGCCCGGCCAAAGCAGCAGCAAACTCATAGAACAGGCCGTCCCCGCCACATCCATCCCCTTGGCGCAGGCTGACGGGGCAACCCGCCTGGCCTTGGCGGCCGCATCCTACGCCCAAGCCCTGCGCGGCGGCGAATACAACGGCAAACTCGATTGGAACGCCATAGAGCAAATGGCCAAACAGGCCAAGGGACAAGACCCCTTCGGCCTGCAGGCGGAATTTATCGAACTGGTGCAAACCGCAAAAAGCCTGAGCAGCAAACAGCCGCAAGGCGCGGAATAAGCCAACCGGACCGCCCGCAGGAAATTTCGGGCGGTTTTTTACAATCAAACAGGCTGATGATAACTGTTTAAAATAAAATATAGTGGATGTTTCAACACAGGGCCGCACATAAGGCGCAGCCCTGTGTGTTGCCCTGCTTTGGAAGGGGTTACACCCCTCCCAAACAAACCCGAATCCTACCGCCCTGAAGGGCGGGGTTTCAACCATTAAGGAAATTTTGATGAACAAAAATCAGGACAAGGCGACTAAGCCGCGACAATACGGATAGTACGGCAAGGCCGGGCAACACTGTACTGGTTTTTGTCAATTCACTATAAAAATGCGTTTTATGTGCCTGCATTTAAGCATCATATGAGTTAGGGGGTTGCTATGTTGGATGTGTTGCTGTTCTAGTCTTTGCCAAAATACAGGAACTTGTTTACCAAGAAGCCCCTGCTTGGAAATGGGCGTTGGCGTGTCGGCCGTCATTGCCGGAAAATCAACCTTGTTGTTGAAACAGGAAGGTACGGATTTTGCAGCAATCTTAATCCTTGCCGTTATTATGTTTCTTTATGCGTGGGGCTATTTCGCCCTGCTGCGCCGTGTGGCCGATTCTTTGATGTGGTGGATATTGGTGTTTTTTGGCGGCGCGGTTTTTCCCTTGTTCTTGGCTTTTTCTTGAAACTCATCCCACGGATTTTGTGTTAAAAGACCGCCTGAAAGCCTAGCCTTAGGGCGGTTTTTTCGGGCTGCTGCTTATCGGTTGGGCGGTGTTGCGGGTATCAGGATTGAGGGCGCGCAGGCGCAAAAAGGCAGGATAAGGTACAGTATGACGGCGATAACGGCGGCGAAACCCAACAGATAATAAATCATGATGATTCCTTTTCATTTTTAGTAAATTAAGATTGCCATGATACGGCGTTGCCAACGCCCTTATGTACTATCCGTACACGGCGGGCGAGGCCGCCTTGTCTCATTTTATCTTAATCCACTAATAGATGGGAAGGTTATTCCAACCTGTTTGAAACCGTCATACCATCCCTATCCTATTGCCTGTTCTAATATTTGCCCAACAGGCGGCCGACCACGCGCCGGGTTTGTTCCGCCAAATCGGGTTGGGTAATCAAATCCCTGTCTTCGTTGCGGGTATAGCGTATGCCGGAAACTTCGTGGTCGGGGGTGCGGATTAGGATGTTGATGTGTTCTATGTTTTTGGGATTGGCCAAACCCTTGTAGCGCAGGTTATAGGGGCAGGCCGGGCTGTACAGCCGCTGTTTGTCCTCGGGTTGGACGATTTCGCTGGAAATGCCGTATTCGTTGAGGGCATCGGCCAGCCTTTGCGCCATCTGCGGCATGACCTTGTAGTTTTCTATGATGCAGATATGGCGTATGCCGCCGATTTCGCCCGCATTGACCATTTTGGTTTGGGACGAACTGCAGGCAGCCAGTATGACGGCTGTTGAAATCAATAAAACGGTTTTCATCAAAATTTCCTTAATGGTTGAAACCCCGCCCTTCAGGACGGTAGGATTCGGGTTTGTTTGGGAAGGACGTAACCCCTTCCAAATCAGGGCGACATACGGGGCTGCGGCTTATGTGTTGAAACATGGATTTTTCCTCAATATTTCAACAGGCGGGACAGGCATAAGGCCGCCCCTGTAAATGTGGTTAGACCGCCCGTCATGCCACACAGGCGGCGGTCTGTATTTTATCTTATAGCGAATTAAATTTAAACCAGTACAGCGTTGCCAACTTCCTTATGTACTATCCGTACACGGCGGGCGTTGCCGCCTTGTCTCATTTTTATTTTAATCTACTATATAATTTGCAGCCGCTTCACATCAGGCCGCGCTCCGCCAGCGATACGGCCTGATGCGCGGTGATGATGAAATGGTCCAGCAGGCGGATGTCCACCAGTGCCAAGGCCTGTTTCAGGCGGGCGGTCCATTCCAGGTCGGCAGGCGAAGGCTGGGCCGCGCCGCCGGGGTGGTTGTGCGCGACTATCAGGGAGTCGGCGTAACGGTCCAGCGCGAGTTTGACGATTTCGCGCACATAGGCGGTGTTTTCCGCCACCGTGCCGCGCGACAGTTCCACGCAGTCTATCAGGCGGTTTTGGCGGTTGAGCAGCAACACCAGCGATACTTCCACCCTTTCATGCCCCAGCTGCAGGCGCAAAAAGTCGGCCGCCGATTGCGGGTTGTCGAATAATGCGCCCTCGCGCAGTTCTTCGGCCAGTACCCGCCGCCCGATTTCGCGCACTACGGCAAATTGGGTAAATCCCGCCCGCCCCATGCCTTTGTGCCGCACCAGTTCGCGTTCGGGCGCGCTCATCAGCCGCCCCAGGCTGCCGAATTCGTTTAACAGGTAACGTGCCAAATCCACCGCGCTCATGCCGCGCGTGCCGGTCCGCAGCAATACGGCCAAAAGTTCGGCATCGCTCAAGGCCGCCGCGCCCAGGGCGGAGAGTTTTTCGCGCGGCCGTTCGCCTTGGGGCCAGTGTTTGATGCTCATGGTGTTTCCTTTTCAGTCGTCCGACCATTTGCCGCAGCAGTGTTTGTATTTTTTGCCCGAACCGCAAATGCAGGCGGATTTCATGGACGGTGGCGGGACGGTGGGGTCTATGAAGTACCAGCGGCCGTTTATGGTTACGAAGGCCGACCGTTCGCGGTGGGTTTCCCGCACGCCGCCTTGGCCGGCGAAATAGGCGGCAAATTCGACCAGTGCGTGATGTTTGCCCGCATTTGGTTCATGGCGCAGTATGTCCAAGCCCAGCCATTCGGTTTGCTCCGCCCATTGCGCCAGCGCCGCCGCGTCCAGCAGCGGTTGTTGGGCGGGGACGGTGGTTTGGATGATATAGGCTATATCCCGCAAGACATAGGCGGTATAACGCGAGCGCATCAGTTTTTCCGCATGGTCGGCAGGCGCGCCCTGGTGTGGCGGACGGCAGCATTCGGCGTAAGTTAATCCGGATTGGCAGGGGCAGGGTTGGTCGGGCATTTTTCAGACGGCCTTCGAACGTAAAAACGGCCAGTCTAACAGCCGCCCGCTTTTCTTGCTATCATTGCGCCCGATTATCCTTGGAGCAAACGAATGGACATTT
>JAUMUU010000135.1:0-3022 GCA_030530545.1 Neisseria sp.
AAGGACAACCCTGGTCGCGCCGCATCGGCATAGGTACAGACATCCCCGAAAACCAATTCAAAGCCTTCTACAAACGCCCAAGAACTGATGGTTCTGTGGGTAAGCGACATCACCCTAAGTCATGACGTTACCATGGAACTTAGCCCCCGCATATCGAATGCGTATTTGAGAATCTGGCTGAACGGACAACTGATTGCGAACGGCAACGACCGAGAGATAGGAAAAGCCGGAATCATACAAACCTTCAAAAAAGGTAAAAACAGACTGGAAGTCGAATATGCCAACCACTGGCAGACGGCCGACTTCTCCCTGAACCTGCATCCCTCGGCAAAGCATAATCACACCCGAATAACGCCCGACCGATAAAAAATCCAATGACAGAGCAATTATCGTTACATAGTGGATTAAAATAAAAATGGGACAAGGCCGCAACGAAAACCGTGTGCGGATAATACATTAAGGGCGTTGGCAACGACTTAGCCTTGCAATTTTAATCCGCTATAAAAAATCAAATGAGGGGAAAAAACAGCCCTAAACCGCGTGGTTATCAGATTCGCTTCACAGCGTCAGACCGCGTCAGACAAAAAAATAACCGCCCGAAAAGGCGGTTTGATGCCGGCGGCAGGATTCGAACTCGCGACCCCCTGATTACAAGTCAGGTGCTCTACCAACTGAGCTACACCGGCTGAAAGAAGCGCGCATTATAACGGCCATCGCCCTAGTCCGCAAGACCCCTGCGGCAAAAAAAACACCCCGCCCCATATGGCACGGAAGCCGGTTGGCCGTATTTTGAAAAAAAGCCGTCCGATTATACAATACCGCCCTTCTTAAAACATGGAAAAACAATGGCACGCCACCCCTACCGCCGCCTGAGGGCGGCGCAACCGTCCCTGCCCGAAGTAGGCATATCCGAAGAAGGCAACATCCGTTCGCTGCACTTGGGCAGCAGCACCATACAAAGCGCCATGAACCTGGAGCGGCCGGACGAATTGGTATTGTCGTACAGCCGCGCCATGATGGCCTGGCTGCTGTTTGCCGACGCACCGGCGCACATCACCCAAATCGGCCTGGGCGGCGGCTCGTTTGCCCGCTGGATAGATGCCCGCCTGCCCCACACCCGGCAAACCGCAGTCGATATCAACCCCCAAGTCATCGCCGTCGCGCGCAGCCTGTTCAAACTGCCCTCGGAAGAAGACGGGCGTTTCGAAATCATAGAGGCGGACGGCGCGCAATACATCAAAACCGTTTGCGGGGGTACGGACATAATTTTGACGGACGGATTTGACGGCGAACAAATCATAGAAAGCCTGGTTGGGGAAGAATTTTTTCTCGACTGCCGCCGCGCCTTGTCGGAAAACGGCATATTTGCCGCCAACTGGTGGGGCGGCGACAGGCGTTACCCGAAATTCATCGAAACCCTGCTATCCGCCTTTGAAGGCCGCGTATTGGAAGTGCCGGCCGAAAGCCACGGCAACGTGGCCGTATTCGCCTTTCAAAAAGCCCCGCGCGAACAGCGGTTTGAAGCCCTGAAAAAACGGGCGGACGAACTGGGGGGGCAATATGGCCTGGACTTCCGCCGCATGTTGTCCGACATCAAGGCCGCCAACCCCAACAATGGGAAAACCCTGTATTTGTCCTGACGCGCCCATACCCCGGCCGATTATTGCGGGGCAACCGCCATAACTGTACAATCAGCCGCCCGGTGTAAGACACCCCCCGCCCCCGATGACGGCCCGCAGGGCGCGGAAACCCATCTTTGGGGAATTGACAATAAGGCCGCCCAAACAACGGCAACAACCATGACAAATCCGGAAACAATAGATATTGCAGGCCCGGCCGGCCGGCTGGAAACCATTTTCTTACCCGCCCAAGACACAGAACGCGGAGTGGCGGTCATCTGCCACCCCAATCCCCTGCAGGGCGGCACAAACACCAACAAAGTGATTCAAACGGCCGCCAAGGCATTGAACAAACTGGGCTTCCACTGCTACCTGCCCAACCTTCGCGGCGTGGGCGGCAGCGGCGGCGAACACGATTACGGGCGTGGCGAAACGGAGGACTGCGCGGCGGTGATTGACTTTGCCCGCCAACGCCATCCCAATGCGGGCAAACTCATCGTATCGGGCTTTTCCTTCGGCGGGTATGTCGCGCTGTTTGCCGCACACCGCCGCCGTCCCGACCTGCTGCTGCTGTTGGGCGCGGCGGTCAATCATTACGAACAGCGCGAACCGGCATCGCCCGCCGACTGCCCCACCCTGCTGATACACGGCGAAGACGACGATGTGGTTTGCCTGCAAAAAGTGTTGGATTGGGCAGCGCCGCAAGACTTGCCGGTTGTGGTATTGCCCAAGGCCTCGCATTTTTTCCACGGCAAACTCATCCCCCTGCGCGATATTGTTTCGCGCTTTGTCCCCGCCTTTATTTAGAGTTCCCCGTGCTGAAAACCGGCCGCCCTAGAAGCGGTATCCCTTTTCCTCATAAGTCTGGGTGATGCTGCCGCTGCCGCCCTCTATGCGGTAGACTTCCCTAGGCGGCTGCGGGTTGCGCGGATAACAGCGGCGGCGGTTGTAACGGTCGTAGTGGCAGTCGTAGCCCGATTGGTAGGCCGAGGACGGCGTAATGTCGCCGTAAACTATGGTCGTGCCGGGCGGCGCGTTGAAGGTGGTGGTTTTATTGACCGTGGTCTGACTGTAAACCGGCAGGTCTATGCGGGCATAACGCCCCTGCGGCGTCTCGCTGTACACGCAGCCGGACAGCATCATCATCCATAGCGGGAGGATTAGGCGTTTCATCAATCATTCCTTTTTTGGTTGAAACCCCGCCCTTTTCGCGGGCGGTGCGAAGTTTGCGCCGGGCCTATCGGCCGGCCCTGCCCGATTCTACCGCCCCCAAGGGATGGGTTTCAACCGTCAAGGGGCAATAAGGAACGGGCGTACGGGAAAGGCCGGATGGCGGCTTGCAAAACGGGCAGGATGGTTTTAGGATGCGGCCTTGCCGGTTGCGGTTATCCGATAACCGGGGG
>JAUMUU010000135.1:3122-4642 GCA_030530545.1 Neisseria sp.
GTTCCCAAAAACTCCCCATCGCACGGGGATTAAGATGAAACCCTTCCGGCAGTTTGACGGACAACTCTATAGCTAAATTACTTTATTTTTGATACGCGGCTTACCGGTTTTCGGCTTTCCCCGCCCCCGCTGGCGGGAAGGCCGGAATTTGACGATATTCCGTATTTGAAGTTAAGTATGTTTGCTATATGTCCAAATTCCTGCAAAAAACCGCATGAAAACCCTATTTGTTCGGCTTTCATGCGGTTGTTTTTTGGCGGATAAAATTTAAATCAGTGCGGCCTTGGCCTTTCAATTTCAATAAACATCATCTGGTATTCTGACCCATCCATCCATAATCACGCGCGCGCTACGGCTCATAACGGCTTTGTTTATCGTCCATTCCCCATCCCGGCACTCTGCCGCCGCGCCCACGCGCAAGGTGCCGGAAGGATGGCCGAAGCGTACTTCGTTGCGCGTTTTGCCGCCTGCGGCCAGATTGACCAGCGTGCCGGGCACGGCGGCAGCGGCGGCGATGGCGACCGAGGCCGTGCCCATCATGGCGTGGTGCAGTTTGCCCATGCTCAGGGCGCGCACCAGCAGGTCGATGTCGGCGGCGTTCACTGTTTTGCCGCCGAAGGCGGTGTAATCGGCGGCGGGCGCGACAAAGGCGATTTTCGGCGTGTGGGCACGAGCGGCGGCTTCGGACACGTCGTTAATCAGGCCCATTTTCAGCGCGCCGTAAGCGCGGATTTGCTCGAATTTTGCCAGCGCGGCGGCATCGTTGTTGATGTCGTCCTGCAACTCTTTGCCCGTATAGCCCAAGTCGGCGGCATTGAGGAAAACGGTCGGAATGCCCGCGTTAATCAGCGTGGCTTTCAGATGCCCTATGCCGGGAATGTCGAGTTCGTCCACCGGATTGCCGGTCGGAAACATGCTGCCTTCGCCGTCGGCGGGGTCGAGGAATTCGATTTGGATTTCGGCGGCGGGAAAGGTTACGCCGTCCAGCTCGAAACCGCCCGTTTCCAAGACTTCGCCGTTTTGCATCGGAATATGGGCGATGATGGTTTTGCCTATGTTTTTCTGCCAGATTTTGACCGTGCAGATGCCGTCCGAAGGGATTTTGCCTTTATCGACCAAGCCTTGCGCTATGGCAAACGCGCCCACGGCGGCGGTGAGGTTGCCGCAGTTGCCGCTCCAATCGACAAAAGGCCGGTCTATGGCAACTTGCCCGAAGAGGTAATCGACGTCGTGGCCGGGGCGTTCGGATTTGTCCAAAATCACCGCCTTGCTGGTGGACGAGCTGGCATTGCCCAAGCCGTCTATCTGCTTGCCGTAGGGGTCGGGGCTGCCGAGGACGCGCAACAGGATTTTGTCGCGCGCGCTTCCCGCTTCCCGCGCCGCTTCGGGCAGGTCGGAACGTTTGAAAAATACGCCTTTGGACGTGCCGCCGCGCATATAGGCGGCGGGGATTTTGATTTGCGGCATTTTTGGTTTTCTCCTTATGTAGCTGCTGTGTCGGGCAGCCATGCCCGACCTAC
>JAUMUU010000136.1 GCA_030530545.1 Neisseria sp.
CATCCCCCTTCCGGACGGCGTATGGGGCTGTATTTTGGTGCTTCCGTGTATGGATAACGTCAGTATTTTACGCCTTTGTGCAAAGCCACTATGCCCGCGCTCAAGTTGTGATAATCCACGCTGTCGAAGCCCGCATCCAACATCATTTGTTTCAGTGTTTCCTGGTCGGGGTGCATACGGATGGATTCGGCCAGATATTGATAGCTGTCGGCATCTTTGGCTATCAGTTTGCCCATCAGGGGCAGGAGTTTGAAGGAATACAGGTCGTATGCGCCTTCCAAGGGTTTGTAGACTTTGGAAAATTCCAACACCAGCAATGTGCCGCCCGGTTTGAGTACGCGGTACATTTCTTTTAGGGCGGCTTCTTTGTGCGTCATATTGCGCAGGCCGAAGGCGACGGAAACCAGGTTGAAGTAGTTGTCGGGGAAGGGTAGTTTTTCGGCATCGGCCAGCGATACGGGCAAAACCAACCCTTCGTTGAGCAGGCGGTCGCGGCCTACGGTCAGCATGGACGAGTTGATGTCGGTGAGCCAGACTTCGCCTTCTTTGCCCACGCGTTTGGCCCAGCCGCGCGACAAATCGCCCGTGCCGCCCGCTATGTCCAATACTTTGTCGCCTTTTTTCAGGCGGGCGGTGTGGATGGTGAAGTGTTTCCAGACGCGGTGCAGGCCGCCGGACATGACATCGTTCATGATGTCGTAGTTTTTTGCTACGGAATGGAAGACTTCGGCCACTTTGCCGGCTTTTTCGTTTTCGTTTACGGTGGTGAAGCCGAAATGGGTTTTGGGGTCGTTCATCAAAATTTCCTTAATGGTTGAAACCCCGCCCTTTGGGGCGGTAGGATTTGGGCTTATTTGGGAGGGGCGTAACCCCTTTGAAATCAGGGTAATACATGATGCTGCGCCTTATGTGCGGCCCTGTGTGTTGAAACATGGGATATTCCTTGTCTAGGGTTGCTGTTTGACGGCGGATGATGCGGCCGTCCGCCATATGGTTGCCAGAATATATCGGTAATTATAGTGGATTAAAATGGCAAGGCTACAGCATTGGCACGCCGCTTTGTATCATTTTTATTTTAATCTACTGTAACATTAGTCAAATATAGACAGGCCGTCAAACGGGATAGGTGTCGAAATCTTTTACTACTTTGGCGGCGGGGAATATGGTTTGCGCCTGCGCCTCCAGCATCTGCCGCCCCGCTTCGCCCGCGTAGCGCGCGCTGATGTGGGTCAGGTAGAGTTGTTTGGCGCGGGCGCGGACGGCCAGATTGGCCGCATCGGCAACGGTGGCGTGCATGAATTTCTCCGCCGCCTGTTCTTCGCCCCCGGCAAAGGTGGCTTCGTGTACCAGTATGTCGGCATCGGCCGCCGCGTCCAATTCGGCATCGCAGGCCTTGGTGTCGCCGAATATGGCGATAATCCGCCCCGGGATGTCGGGATTCAGGTAGTCGCGTCCCTGAATCACGCGGCCGTCGCCAAGGGTGATGCTGCCGCCGTTTTTGAGCAGGCCGAACTGCGGGCCGGGCTGTATCCCCAATTGGCGCAGGCGTTCGACCTGCAGGCCGCCCGGACGGGGTGCTTGGGCAATGCGGTAGGCGAAAGACGGTATGCGGTGCGCCAGGGGATGGGCGGATACGGTGAATTCAGGGGTTTCCAATACTGTACCCCCTTGGGTAAATTCGCAATATTCCAAGGGATAGCTCAAGCGGGTTTGCGATACCTGCAGCGCGGTTTCGACAAAGGCGCGCGCGCCCTGCGGGGCGTACAGGGCCAATGGTTCGTCCGTGCCGCCCAGGAAGGCGCGGCTGCTCAACAGGCCGGGCAGGCCGAAGATGTGGTCGCCGTGCAGATGGGTGATGAAGATGCGCCTTATCCTGCCCGGGCGGATGTTGGTACGCAGTATTTGATGCTGGGTGGCCTCGCCGCAGTCAAACAGCCAGACTTCGCTGTTTTTGCCTATGTTTTTCAGGGCAGTGCTGCTTACGTTGCGCGATATGGAGGGCGAACCCGCGCCCGTGCCCAGGAATTGCAATTCCATGTCTTTCCTCAGTGTTTGCCGCAGCCACCGCAGTTTTTTTCGGCAGCCGGGATTTCTTGTTGCGGGACGGGCGCGCGCGATGCGCCTGCCTGCTCCAGACGCTGCAGGTAGTCCGCCCACAGTGCCTCATGTTGGAAGGCAAGCGTGTAGAGGTAATCCCAATCGTACAGGCCGCTGTCGTGTCCGTCTGAAAAGGTGATTTTCAGTGCATACAGGCCTACGTGTTCCAAATCGGCTATGGTGATGCCTTGTTTGCCCGTTTGCAGGACGGCCTGCCCCGGGGCGTGGCCGCGCACTTGCGCGCTGGGCGAATATACGCGCAGGTATTCGGCAGGCAGTTCTCGTATTTCGCCGCCGTATATCAGACCCAGGCCGGTGCGGCCGCGCAAGAGGCGGATTTCGTCGGGTATAGGGTGTTTCATCGAAATTTCCTTAATGGTTGAGACCCCGCCCTTCATGGCGGTAGGATTCGGGTTTGTTTGGGTGGGGCGCAACTCCTCCCAAATCAGGGCAATACACGGGGCTGCGCCTTATGTCGGCCCTGTGTGTTGAAACATTGGTGTCTGTTCCTTTTTTGTTTTGCGGTGTCAAACCCTGTGCCATGCCAGTAATACTGCGGCTATGACGAAAAAGGATAATATGGTGGTCGCCAGCATCACCGCCGCCCCCCTTTGGCCGTGGCCGTATTGGTTGTGGATAATGGCCACCATGCTGGCGGTCGGCACGCCCGCCAAAAGCGCACCGGCAAACAGGCTGCCGCCGTCCGCGCCAAACAGTTTTAAAAACAATACCACCAACAGCGGGAAGGCCAGCAGTTTGCCTGCGGTCATCCACAGTATGTCGCGCAGGCCGCCCGCCAGCCGCAATCCGACCAGGCTGCCGCCAATGACGAACAGTGCCACGGGCCCCGACCCCGCCGCCAGCACCGACGCCGTCGCCAGTAATGCCTTGGGCAGCGGCAGCCAGCCCAAGGCGAACGGCAGTGCGGCAAACAATGCCAGGATAATCGGGTTTTTCAGTAGGTTGGACAATACGCGCAACAGGTTTTTCAGACGGCCTTCCGAACCCTCCGCCGCCGAATCCGCCAAAATAAAAAACACCGGGATTAAAAACATATTTTCCACCAGCACATTCATGGCAAAAAAGGGCGCGGCCTGTTGCGCCCCTATGGTCATGGCCAGCAGGGGATAGCCGATAAAGCCCGTATTGGAAAACGACACCGCAAACGCACTGAGCGCGGCCGACACCGCGTCCTGCCGGCGCAGCCGCCGCGACACCAGCCATCCGGCGGCAAACACCGCAAACGTGGCCGCGCCGTATCCGGCGAGGTAAACCACATCGAACACCTCGCGGAAAGGCTTGCCGGCAATGGCGGAAAACACCAGCGCGGGCAGGCCGATTTTCATCACGAATTTCGCCGTGCCGCGCAACTCTTCAAAATCGAACACCCCGCGCCCGACCATCACATAGCCCAGGGCAATCACCAAAAACACCGGCGCGGTAATATTGAAAACCGCCAACATACGCCTTTTCCCGACAACCAAACAGAAGGTAATTTTAACAGAAGCGCGGGACATTTACGGGGCGCGCCTCCCTGCCCTGCGGTTGAAACCCGGGCATTCGGGGCGGTAGAATCGCCCATTATTCATTCAAAACAAGGCCGCCGTCCCGGCCTGAAACCGCCTGAAAGGAAAAACATGCAAACCAAAGCCGTAACCGCACACATCACCCGTTGGCTGCACGAATATGCCGCCCGGGCCGGCAGCAAAGGCTACATCGTCGGCATTTCCGGCGGCATAGACTCCGCCGTTGTTTCCACACTGGCCGCACACACCGGCCTGGACGTACTGCTGCTGGACATGCCCATACGCCAGCAGGCCGACCAAAGCGGCCGCGCCCGAAGCCACATTGCCGATTTGCAAAACCGCTTTGCCAACGTCCGCAGCCTGCGCGCAGACCTGACCCCCGCCTTCAACCTGTTTGCCGACACAGTGGATGTAGACGAAGCCCGATATCCGGCCAAACAGCTCGCACTGGCCAACAGCCGCGCCCGCCTGCGTATGCTCACCCTGTATTACTACGGCCAAATCAACGGCCTGCTGGTGGCGGGTACGGGCAACAAAATCGAAGATTTCGGCGTAGGCTTCTTCACCAAATACGGCGACGGCGGCGTGGATGTCAGCCCCATAGCCGACCTGACCAAAACCCAGGTTTACCGCCTTGCCCGCGAATTAGACATCATAGCAAGCATACAAGAAGCCGTTCCCACCGACGGCCTTTGGGATACCGAGCGCACGGACGAACAACAAATGGGCGCGACCTATCCCGAACTGGAATGGGCGATGGGCATCCCCGCCGAGCTGCAGCCCCAAGACTTCCAAGGCCGCCAGGCCGAAGTATTGGCGATATACCGCCGCCTAAACCGCGCGGCACAGCACAAAATCCAACCCATACCCGTCTGCACCATACCCGCCGGATTATTGGAAGATTAAGCGGCCGGATACCCGCACCCCCTTCCCAT
>JAUMUU010000137.1 GCA_030530545.1 Neisseria sp.
CTGACCACGCTGCCCATGGGCGGCGGCAAGGGCGGCTCGGATTTCGACCCCAAGGGCAAGTCGGATGCGGAAGTGATGCGCTTTTGCCAGGCCTTTATGACGGAATTGTGCCGCCACATAGGCGCGGATACGGATGTGCCGGCCGGCGATATAGGCGTGGGCGGCCGCGAAATCGGCTTTTTGTTCGGCCAATACAAAAAAATCCGCAATGAGTTTTCTTCTGTGCTGACGGGCAAGGGCCTGTCTTGGGGCGGCAGTCTGATACGCCCCGAAGCCACGGGCTACGGCACGGTTTATTTCGCCCAATCTATGCTGCAAACCAAAGGCGACGGGCTGGAAGGCAAGCGGGTGGTGGTGTCGGGCAGCGGCAATGTGGCGCAATATGCCTGCGAAAAGGCCATCCAGTTGGGCGCGAAGGTGCTGACTGTTTCCGATTCCAACGGTTTCGCGCTCTTCCCCGACAGCGGTATGACGGAGGCGCAATTGGCCGCTTTAATCGAGTTGAAGGAGGTCCGCCGCGAACGTGTGGCCGTGTATGCCAAGGAACAGGGTTTGCAGTATTTCGAAAACCAAAAACCTTGGGGCGTGAAATGCGATATCGCCCTGCCTTGCGCCACGCAAAATGAGTTGGACGGCCAAGATGCGGAAACTTTGCTGAAAAACGGCGTCGTCTGTGTGGCCGAGGGCGCGAATATGCCCTCTACGCTGGAAGCGGTGGAAGCCTTCCTGAAAGCCAAAATCCTGTACGCGCCGGGCAAAGCGTCCAATGCGGGCGGCGTGGCCACTTCGGGGCTGGAAATGAGCCAAAACCATATCCGTCTGTCGTGGACGCGCGAGGAAGTGGACAAACGCTTGTTCGACATTATGGCCAATATTCACGAAAACTGTGTGGCCAACGGTACGGAGGGCGGCTACACCAATTATGTGAACGGCGCGAATATCGCAGGCTTCAAAAAGGTGGCCGATGCGATGCTGGCGCAGGGGATTGTGTAGTGTGAGCGGATAATAATAGGGAGAAACAAAAAAAAGGCCGTCTGAAAACCAACCGGGGTGTTTCAGACGGCCTTGATTTTGCGGCAAAGCCCTTGGCGGGGCAGCCTGGTCATCAAACATTTGCAAAAAGGCGGGCAAACGTTAAAATCCGCCTGTCTTCCACATTCCCGTCATCCAACCCGAAAAGGAGAAACCCATGCGCCGCTTACCCGTTTACCTACTGGTCGATACCTCGGGCTCCATGCACGGCGAGGCCATAGAGGCCGTCCGCAACGGCCTGCAGGTACTGGTATCCGCCCTGCGCCAAGACCCCTACGCCCTGGAAACCGCCTACCTGTCCGTCATCACCTTCGACAGCGAGGCACGCCAACTCACCCCCCTGACCGAACTGCTCAGCTTCCAAGTCCCCGACATACAGGCGGGCGGCACAACCGCCATGGGCGGCGCATTGAGCCTTCTGGCCGAGTGCATCAGACGCGAAGTCATCAAAGGCAGCGCGGAAGCCAAAGGCGACTGGAAGCCCGTCGTCTTCCTACTGTCGGACGGCGCGCCCACGGACGACATCAACAAAGGCCTGGCCGACCTGCAGGGCGTGAAAACCGGCACCTTCGTAGCCTGCGCCGCCGGCGCATCCGCCGACACCGCCACCTTAAAGCGCATTACCGAAATCGTCGTATCACTGGATACCGCCGATGCCGCTTCGATAAAAAGCTTCTTCAAATGGGTATCCTCATCGATTTCCGTATCCAGCCAGCGCATAGACAGCGGCAAAGAAGTCAGCGGCCTGGACGAACTGCCGCCCCCGCCCACCGAAGTAAACGTAGTATTGTAAGGGGGGCGCATGGGTATCAGCTTGCAAAAAGGGCAGGGAGTCAGCCTGCGTAAAGAAGCCGGCTTCGACCTGTCGCGCATCAGCATAGGCCTGGGCTGGGAAGTAGCCACGGCCGACCCCGCCTACGACTTGGACGCAGTAGCCTTCGTATTGGACAACCGTGGCAAAGTACGCGACTTGGGCAGGCTGGGCGGCAACGGCCGGCCCACACTGGAGGGGGGCGACGTCGTGTTTTACAACTCCCTGCAGCACCCCAGCGGCAAAATCCGATTGAGCGGCGACAACCAAAGCGGCTCGGCTGGCGGCGGCGACGACGAAACCATCACAGTCGATTTGGACACCCTGCCCGAACAATACGCCGCCATAGTTTTCGCCGTAGCCATATACAAAGGCAAAGAACGCGGCCAATCCTTTGCCGGCGTGCGCCGCGCCGCCATACGCGCCCTCGATGCCAAAGGGAACGAAATCTGCCGTTACGACATAGGCGGCAAGCCTGAAAACGCCGCCCACTGCGCCATGACCTTCGCCCGCGCCGAACGCGACAACGGCGGCGGCTGGCTGTTTCGCGCAGTAGGCGAATTCCACCCTACCGACCGCTTTATCGACATCCTGAAACAATACCTGCCCTATTGAGGTTGCCCCATGTCCCGAAGACTCCTAACCTATATCTGCATAGACACTTCCGGCTCCATGCGCGGCGAACCGGTGGAGGCCGTCAATACCGGATTGCACGCCCTGCTGGCCTCGCTGCGCCAAAACCCCTACGCGCTGGAAAGCGTCCATTTGAGCATCATCACCTTCGACAGCCTGATTAAGACCGTGCTGCCCATGACCCCGCTGGAACAAGTGGTGCTGCCCGAAATCGTCTGCCCCGACAGCGGCGCAACCTTCTTGGGCGGCGTACTCGAACACGTCGCCCAAGCCGTAAAACGCGACCGCATCACCGGCACGGCCGAACAAAAAGGCGACTGGCGGCCCATCCTGATCGTCCTGACGGACGGCAAACCCACCGACCTTCTGGCCTACAGCGAAATATTGCCCGAAATCAAAAAAATCGGCTTCGGCAACATAGTCGCCTGCGCCGCCGGCCCCAAAGCCGACCCCTCCTACCTGAAACAACTCACCGATACCGTAGTATCGCTGGATACCATGGACGCGGCCACCTTCGCCAAATTCTTCCAATGGGTATCCGCCTCCGTGGCCGGCAGCAGCATATCCGCAGGCAGCCCCAACGCATCGGCCGAACTGCCGCCCCCGCCGCCCGAAATCAACATGGTCATGTAAAAAACACAGGCCGCCCCGGCTTTCGGACGGCCTGACTTTCCAGGAAAACACAATGTCCCCAACCCTCACCCCCGGCGCGAACGCCGCCTTGAACAGCCCCGAAATCACCGTCCGCATCCGCAGCGGCGCGGATATAGACACCGCCGCCTACCGGCTGGCCGCCAACGGCAAAGTGCGCGGCGACGGCGACATGATTTTTTACGGCCAAATCCAAAGCCAAGACACAAGCATACGCCTTGAAGGAAACGAACGCGAAAGCCGCTTCCAAACCGCCCTAAACCGCCAGCCCGCCGAAATAGAAACCATAGCCTTCGCCTTTTCCGGCAACCTGCCCCTGTCGCAGCTGGGCAGCCTGATATTGGAAGTGGAAGAAAACGGCCGCACCGTCCTAAACTGCCCCGTGGACATCGCGGGGCGCAGCGAAAAAGCCCTGATACTGGGCGAATGCTACCGCCGCAACGGCGCATGGAAATTCCGCTTCATCGCCCAAGGCTTCAACGGCGGCCTAAAACCCCTGTCCGAACACTTCGGCGTAGAAATCGCCGATGACGCGCCGGCCGCAAACCCGCCGCCCGCGCCGTCCCCGTCCCGCCTGAGCCTGTCCAAAATCACCCTGGACAAACAAAACACCAGCGTCAGCCTGGCAAAAAAAGACGACTTCGGCCAAATCAAAATCAACCTGAACTGGAACAGGGGGCAAAACCCGCCCGCCCAAAGCGGCGGCTTCCTCAAAACCCTGTTTGGCGGCAACAAAGGCATAGACCTGGACTTGGGCGCGTTCATACGGCTGAAAAACGGCCAAAAAGACTGCGTGCAGGCCCTGGGCAATACCTTTGGCGCGCTGGACCGCCCGCCCTACGTCCTATTGCGCGGCGACGACCGCACCGGCAGCGTTGCCGATGGCGAATGGATGGAAATCAACGGCCGCCGCTGGGCGGAAATAGACGAAGTTTTGGTTTACGCCTTCATCTACGAAGGCGTGCCCAACTGGGATGCCACGGACGGCATCGTTACCCTGTATGTGAACCAACAACAAATAGAAACCCGCCTGACCGAGGGCGCGGCCAGGCGCGGGATGTGCGCCGTCGCCCGCCTCATTAACCAAAACGGCGGCATACAGGTAGAACGCATCAACCGCTATTTCGGCGGTCACGAAGAAATGGACCGGGCGTTCGGCTGGGGCTTCCGTTGGCGGGCGGGCAGCAAATAACCCCCGTTATGGGACTGCCCCGGCATTGCGGCACAACCTCTGCAAGGCGATACAATTCCGCCGTTTCTGATGCTATAGCGATTAGATTTCCGACCGGTACGGCCTAGGGGAGGACGGACGTTGTAATGGGTCGGTTTTTGGGCATGGGAAATGGCGGATTCAAGGCA
>JAUMUU010000138.1 GCA_030530545.1 Neisseria sp.
CCAATTCAAAATCGAAGCCAACGACATGGGCGCGGTCAAACTCGCCCGCGAACACGGCATCCCCTTCGTGGCCGGCGCCAGCCTCAACATCTACAACGAAGCCACCCTGCAACTCTTCCAAAACCTCGGCGCATACCGCTGGGTCGCCCCCGCCGAACTCGCCCGCGACAAAGTGGCCGACATCGCCCGCCTTTCAGACGGCCTCGAAACCGAAATCTTCGCCTGGGGCAAAATCCCCTTGGCCTATTCGTCCCGCTGCTTCACCGCGCGGCACTACAACCTAAACAAAGACAGCTGCGAATTCCGCTGCCTCGACCACGAACACGGCCTCACCATGAACACCCGCGAAGGCCAGCCGTTCCTCACCATCAACGGCATCCAAACCATGTCCTACGGCAGCCAATGCCTGCTGCCGCACCATGCCGGTATGGCCGCCATAGGCGTGGACATCCTGCGCCTGTCGCCCCAACTTACCGACATGCCGCGCATCATAGAACTGCACCGCGCCGTGCTGGACGGCCAAACCGCCTTGGAAGAAGCCCTGCCCGAACTCACACGCCTGGCCACAGGCACGCCCGTAGACGGCTACTGGTTGGGCAAACCCGGCATAGAGGCCGTGGAAGCCCACCGCAAGGCCTACAACAGCCATGCCGCCTGACCAAGGCTGCCTGGAAATTGCGTTGCCAACTTATCGTTAGAGATCAGACAGTCCATATAGGGATAGTAAAGAGTGCTCAAATGTATTTGGATGATTTTTTAGCGGAATTTGTGGTAAGGGATGAAGAATACTTGAGAAAGTTATTGAAAACAAGGCATAAACATTCAGCCAACCATTTCATCTTAAGCCATGTGGAAAACGGGTTTCCGCAACTGAATATTTTTGTGAAATCAAACCAATGTGTTCTGTACTATATGGCTGACGGAGAAAGCCACATCTCGGCAGGCAATCATCCGCATCGGGAAGGGATATGCGTGTTTTACGAGAACAACAACGGCACAACAATCGAATTGCCGTGTTCCAGCGTCGTTGAGGAGCGAGAGATGGAAACGGCGGCGTTGGCATTTTTCAAACAGCAAGCCCGGCCTGAAAATATACATTGGCAAGCGCTTTAAGAATTGAAGCAGTCAAACCCGGCTGAAAGGCTACCTGAAAGTGTAAGCTTCAACGCAGTGAAAACAACGTTCCCGAAGAAAGCGAATTTTCGGCAAAGCCAAAATAAAGTCCGAACGAAACGGAAAAGGAAACCATCATGCCCCTACCCGACATCATCCTGCCCCAATGGTGCGCCACAATCGGCCGCCGCCTGCCCGGCCTGCCGCCGCGTTTTGCCTTGGTCAAAACCCTGAATATCATGCTGGAACGCGGCCTTCTGCCCGCCGACATGAGCCTGTTTGACGGCCGCACCTTTGAAATAGACGTACTCGACGCGGGCATCAGCGTGCGCTTCACCGCCGACGGCGAACGTTTTCTCGACCGCCGTTTCGAAGGCGTACCCGATTTGCGCCTGGCCGCCAACGGTGTGGATTTTTTACGCATGATGCTGCGCGAAGAAGACCCCGACACCTTGTTTTTCAAGCGCAAACTGCAAATCGAGGGCGATACCGAATTGGGGCTGATTACCAAAAACCTGCTCGACAGTGTGGAATGGCCGTTTGCCGACAAGCTGGCGAAATGGCAACAGTCATTTGAATAATATAGTGGATTAAAATAAAAATGAGACAAGGCGGCAATGCCCGCCGTGTACGGATAGTAAATAAGGGCGTTGGCAATGCTGTAGCCTTGCCGTACTATCTGTAATGTCTGCGGTTTGGCCTCCTTGTCCTGATTTATAGTAAATTTAAATAAGAACTACCTATACCGGCCTTCCCGCCTGCGCGGGAAGGTCGGAAATCGGCAAGTTGCGTATCAAAAATAAAGTAATTTAGCTATATATATATTCGGACAAGGCGGCGGAAACGTCAAATTGCCTCTTATGCCGTTTTTAAGCCGGCTGCTTGCCGGAAACCGCTCCCTATCCCAAATTTACCATGAGTTATGTATCTTCATCCCTAACAAACCTTGCCCATATTATGCGCCGCCTGTTTTCCGTCCTGCCGCTTGCCCTGATTCCGGTCGGGTTCCTCGTCGTGATGGTGGCCGCGCCCCTGTGGGCTTTGGCGGGCTACGGCGGCGGTTTGGACTGGGGGGGCGTGTCGGCGGATGCTTATCTGCGCGGCAAAATCGTGTGGACGGCGGTGCAGGCGGCGGCAACCTGCGTGTTGGCGGTGTTGTTGGGCGTACCCATAGCCTGGGCTTTGGCGCGGCTGGATTTTCGCGGGCGCGGCTGGGTGCTGCGGCTGTTGATGCTGCCCTTCGTGATGCCGACCCTGGTGGCGGGGATGGGGGTGTTGGCTTTGTTCGGCGCGCGCGGCCTGCTGCTGCCGGGCTGGCAGGATACGCCTTATCTGCTGTTATACGGCAATGTGTTTTTCAATCTGCCCGTGCTGGTGCGGGCGGCCTATCAGGGTTTGCGTTCCGTCCCCGCCTCCCGCCTTTTTGCGGCGCAGACTTTGGGTGCGGGCGCGTGGCGGCGGTTTTGGCTGGTGGAAATGCCGGTGCTGCTGCCGTGGCTGGCCGGCGGGGCGTGTCTGGTGTTTTTGTATTGTTTTTCGGGCTTCGGGCTGGCCCTGCTGTTGGGCGGCACGCAATACAGTACGGTGGAAGTGGAAATCTACCAACTGGTTACTATGGAGTTGGATATCGCCCGCGCGGGCGTTTTGGTGTGGCTGGTGTTGGGGGTAACGGCCTTGGCGGGCGCGGCCTACGCCTGGTTGGGCCGCAGTGCCGCCGGGGGCGGCCGCCGAACCGCCCCGCTGCCTTTGTCCCGTCCCGACAGTGCGGGCAAACGGCTGCTGCTGGCTTTCGCGATCGCCGTGCTGCTGCTGTTTTGCGCCCTGCCGCTGGCGGCGGTGCTGGCGCAGGCGGCACGGGCGGGCGAATCGTGGCGGGTGTTGTGGGATGAAGAAACGCGCCTGGCGGTGTGGAATACGTTGCGCTTTAGTGCGGTGGCGGTGGCGGCGGCGGTGGTGTTGGGCATCAGTCATGCGGCTCTGGCGCGGCGGCTGCCGTGGATACGCGGTATCACTTTCCTGCCGTTTATGGTGTCGCCCGTGTGCGTGGCCTTCGGTATTTTGCTGCTTTATCCCGAATGGACGGCTTCGCTGACGCTTTTGACCGCCACTTACGCGCTTTTGGCCTATCCTTTCGTTACCAAGGATGTGCTGGCCGCATGGGACGCGCTGCCGCCGCAATATGCCGCCGCCGCCCGCAGTATGGGCGCGGGCCGTTTTCAGGCGGTTTGTTATGTTACCGCCCCGCTTTTGCTGCCCGCCCTGCGGCGCGGCCTGACGCTGGCCGCCGCCACCTGTATAGGCGAATTTGCCGCCACGCTGTTTTTGTCGCGTCCCGAATGGCTCACGCTGACCACGCTGATTTATCAGTATCTGGGCACGGCCGGTGCGGACAATCACGACCGCGCGATGGTGCTGACCGCCGCGCTGATGATGCTTTCGGCCTTGGTTTTTGTGCTGCTGGATGCGGCGGAACGGGAAAAGGCCGTTTGAAGGGCGGGGTTTCTTTAAAACCCGCCTTCAGACGGCCCGGCTTGTGTTGCGGCGTGTCTAAAGGCGTGTTTTTCCGCCCCCGCCCGGTTCAAGGTTTAAAACAGCCCGGTGATGTTGCCGTTTTCGTCCACGTCGATTTTTTCGGCCGAAGGCGTTTTGGGCAGGCCGGGCATTTTCATGATGCTGCCGCAGACGGCGACTATGAAGCCCGCGCCGGCAGAGAGGGTGAGGCTGCGGACGGTGATGGTGAAACCGCCGGGGCAGCCCAGAAGTTTGGCGTTGTCGCTGAACGAATATTGCGTTTTGGCCACGCACACCGGCAGTTTGTCCAAGCCCAGTTTTTCCAAGGATGCGATTTCCGCCCGTGCTTCGGCACTGAAATCGACATGAGCCGCGCCGTAGATTTTTTGCGCGATGGCGTGCAGTTTGTCGGGGATGCTGTCGTTTGTGTCGTAGGCGTAGGCGAAGTTGTTGGGCTGGGTTTCGATGGCATTGACGACTTTGCGCGCCAGGTCTGCGCCGCCTGCGCCGCCTTTGCCCCATACTTCGGCCAGCGAGACTTCGACACCGTGTTCGGCGCAGGCTTTTTCAATCACCGCCAATTCGGCATCGGTGTCGGAAACAAAGCGGTTGATGGCGACGACGACGGGCAGGCCGAAGACGTTTTTCAGGTTGGATATGTGGCGCAGCAAATTGGGCAGGCCTTGTTCCAGGGCTTCAACGTTTTCTTTGCCCAAGTCTTCCTTCGCCGCGCCGCCGTTGTATTTCAGGGCGCGGACGGTGGCGACGACCACGGCCGCATCGGGCTTCAGGCCGGACAGGCGGCATTTGATGTCGCAGAATTTTTCCGCGCCCAAATCCGCGCCGAAGCC
>JAUMUU010000139.1 GCA_030530545.1 Neisseria sp.
CTGCCTTGTCCGCGTTCGGGGATGATGGGGGCGAAGTTGAAGTTGGGGGTCAGGTGGTTTTTCATGATGCCGTCCGTGGTTTTATCAGGGTGGACGGGCGATTATGCGCCGTTTGCCCGCGTGCTTCAATGTTCGGTTTTTCGGGCGGCTTCAGGCCAAACCCGCCGTTTCGAAAAACGCCCGATACGCCGCCGCCTTTTTCGCCAAACTCAAAGGATAAGCGCGCGAAGTCGATGGCAGGCGGGTCAGTGTCAAATCCCGTCCGGCAAACGGAAACGGCACGGTTTCGCCCGTTTTCGGCATTTTGATGCCTCCGCCCTGAATATCGAACAGGACTTCGGTCGCCTTACCGCCGGTGGTGCAGATATGGCGGCAGTCGGGCATCTGCGCCAACACCGCCGCCAAATCGACGGTTTCCACCACTTGCAGGAATTTGTCGGACGCATTGCCGTGTTCCCGCACTGCCTTCAGCACCGTCGGGCAGGACGCAATGCCTTTTCCCCGCAGAAACGCTTTGATTTTCTCCGCGTCAAACGCCTTTTCATCAGGCATTTGAAAATGCGCCGCGTCGTTGAAAAACACCAGCCCGTAAACGCGCCACATGTCGTTTTGGAAATTCGGATAATGAAACTGCATCGCGCGTTTGTCTTCCGCGGGCGGGAAAGTCCCCATCATCATCACCGTCGCCGTCGGCGGCAGCAAGGCAGGGAAAGGGTGGGATTCGATTTGTTGATCAGCCATACCGTTTGTCGCTTTCCAATTCATGTTTCAAATTCAGACGGCCTTCTGCCCGTACCGCATCAGCGTCATCCCGCCGACTGCCGCCGCGCAGCCCGCCACCAACGAAATATGCAGCGGTTCGCCCAAAAACCACGCCGAACACAGCATACCGAAAATCGGTACGAGCGTGATATACGCCGCCGCGCTGCCCGCGCCCAAAGTCTTCACGCCTTCGAAATACCACGCATAGGCCAATACCGTCGCGCCGACGACCAGCCACGCCAAGGCCGTCCAACCGCGTGTATCCATCGCGGCTATCGCCTCAAACGGCAGCCCTTCCGCGCACAATGCCACGGCGGACAGCATCAACGCGCCTATGAACGAAGTTGCCGCCGTTACCGTCAGTGCGTCTATCCCGCGCAAAACCGCGCGTCCGATTAAGGTATAGGCCGCCCAGCAGGCCACGCAGCCGAAAATCAGCCATTCGCCCGCCTTGATGCCGCCCGACAATACCGCCGACGGCTGCCCCTGCGTTACCGCCGTTACCGCGCCGGCTACCGCCAGCAGCATCCCCGCCAAAATTTTCACATTCAAACGTTCGCCGAACAGCCAAGCCGCCAAGAGCAGCGTCAGTACCGGGTTCAACGCCACCACTACCGCCGCCTTGCCCGCCGGCATCGCCTGCAAGCCCAGCATGAAAAATACCGCATAGCCGCACACGCCGAATGCGGCGGCTGCCGCCAAACCCAGCCACTGCCGCGCCGACAAAGCCGCCAAGGTCGTAAACCTGCTGCGTGCAAACAGCCAGCCCAACAGCAAAACCGAAGCCAGCACAAACCGGACCGCCCCGCCCGTCAGCGGCGGCAGCGACTGCCCCAGCATCCGCCCCATCGGCCAGGACGCGCCCCACAACACCGCCATTCCCAGCAGTTTCAAATGTACGGAATAAGGTTTCATAACATCCTTTTTTTAACTATAGGAACGCATATCGGCTTCAACCCGCCTTATCGGAACATCTGAAAAAATGCCCCAAACGTTGTCAAACCGCCCGCAAGGCCGCCGCAAACGCCTTGATTTTCGCCGCGTCCTTAATCCCCGCCGCGCTTTCCACGCCGCCGGACACATCCACCGCCGCCGCACCGCTGATTTTCACCGCTTCGGCGACGTTTTCCGCCGTCAGCCCGCCCGCCAGTATCCACGGTTTGGCTATATTGCCGCGCAGCAGCGTCCAGTCGAAACTCTGCCCCGTGCCGCCGTATTCGGTCGGATGGTAAGCGTCAAACAGCAAGGAGCGGGCGTTGGGAAATTTGGCGCAGGCCGTCTGAATATCGGCGGCAGAGCGCACGCGCACGGCTTTCAGATACGGGCGGTCGAATTGGCGGCAGAAATCATCATCCTCATCGCCGTGAAACTGAATCACGTCTATAGCCACCTGATGCAGGATTTCGCGGATATTGTCCGCCGTTTCGTTGACGAACAGCGCGACCGCCGAAACGAAAGGCGGCAACGCGGCCACGATTTCCGCCGCCCGCGCCGCCCTTACCACGCGTTTGCTTTTCGCGTAAAAGACCAGCCCGACGGCATCCGCGCCCGCTTCGGCGGCGGCACGCGCGTCTTCGGGGCGGGTAATGCCGCAGATTTTGATACGGACGGGATTCATAATTTTTCCTTTTTCAAACAATATAATACATAATCCGCTATGGTTTGGTAGTCATAACCCGAACGGTCGGAAACGGCGGCCGCCAAAGCCTGTTCGTTTTCCACATTGCCCATATCGGCGGCAAAACGGACAAACAAACCGGCAATTTCCACCGCGCCTATATTGCGGAATGCGGCGGCAAAACCGTCCGTCAAAAACTCCGCATCATAATCGTCGGCAAAGTCGGCCCCCATATCGCACAACAGTTCGGCTTCGGCAATCAGGAAAACCGTGCGCTGCCAATTATTCAAACCATCCAGGCCGTTCAACCGCCCCGCTTCTAACGCTGCGACTATCTTTCCATCAATATCTCGCCCCATCGCTATTGCCCTTCAAACGGCCACAGCCAATCGGGCGGCGGCGGGGTGTTTAGGCCGAATTCGGGCGGATAATCCACGCCCGTCAGATACAGGCCGTCCGGCATAAAGGTGGGCGGGGCTTTCAGACGGCTTTTTTCGGCCAACAACTCGGCAAACCCCTCCACGCTCAAACGCCCGTTGCCCACATACACCAGCGCGCCGACAATATTTCGCACCATATGGTGCAAAAAGGCATTGCCGTGCAAATCCAAGGCCATCAACTGCGGCGTGCCGCGCAAAACCGCGCTATACAAAGTCTTCACCGGCGATTTTGCCTGGCACTGCGATGCGCGGAAACTGGAAAAATCATGTTCGCCGACCAACAACGCGGCGGCTTCCCGCATGGCGGCAAAATCCAGCGGCGTATGTGTCCAACCCACGCGGGCGGCCAACAGCGGGGAACGGACGGCGGACGATTGCAGCACATAACGGTAACGGCGGCCGAAGGCATCGAAACGGGCGTGGAAATGCGGTGCGACCCGCACGGCCTGCCACACCGCCACCCCCGGCGGCAACAGGCTGTTCACACCGCGTATCCACGACTGTTCGCCGCGTTGGGCGCGGGTATCGAAATGCACCACCTGCGCCGTGGCATGAACCCCCGTATCCGTGCGGCCGGCGGCAACCACATTTACCGCCTCGCCGGCAATTTGCCCCAAAGCCGACTCCAAAGCCACCTGCACCGAAGCCACCCCGTCCGCCTGCTTCTGCCAGCCGAAAAAACGGCTGCCGTCATAAGACAACATCAAAGCCCAGCGGCTGATGCCTTCAGACGGCTTTTCACATTCCCGCATTCGTCCCCCAACAACAAAAGCCCAAGTTCGCACTCGGGCTTTCACAACACAAAAACACAAGACCCGGCCTCCCCGCCCTCAGACGGGGATGGCGGCTCCTGACGAATCAAACATTCAACCTGGCCAGCAAAGCGCGCGACTTGGTCAAAATTTCCCCTTGGGATTCTTCCAACAACTCCATCAAGGTTTCATGCGCCGCCTCGGGATCGCCGATTTCGATATACATCTCGGCCAACTCATATTTGGCCTCCAAAGGCGCGGTCATACCGACCGATTCGGAAACAAAGGCCGGTTGGGCGTTTTTCGTATCAGACGCACCAAGCTCGCCCCACTCGATATCCAAATCCTCCGCATCATCCGCATCGTCAAACACCACATTGCTCGCGCCCTCTTCCAGCCAATCATCGTCCGAAACGGCAGCCGTTGCCGCAGGCACAGGTTGCGGCGGCACGGCTTCCGCAACCGGGCGCGCAGGCCGGGCCGCAGGTGCGGACACCGCCGCTTCGGCAACGGGTGCGGGCCGGGCCGGGGGCGCAGACACGGCGGCAGGCGCAACGGGCGGGGGAATATCCTCTTCCGCCGTCAGGCTTTCCGCCACGGGCATTTCCTCTTCCACGGCCAAATCCAAAGCCTTTTCCTCCGCCGTCCTAAGCGGCGGCGGCGTGTGGTGCGCCACCACCTCTATCGTTTCTTCGACGACGTTCAGCTCATCGGCGGCGGCAAAGCCCTTCATTCCGGCCGGTACGGTTTCTTCCATAACCGCAGACACAGGCTGGACTTCCTCAAACGGAACATCCAACACCTCGTCTGCTTCTTCCGCCACCGGCACATCCAAAGACACTTCAGGCTCGGCCGCAGCCTTCGCAGATTCCGGTGCAGGCGCGGCAGGC
>JAUMUU010000140.1 GCA_030530545.1 Neisseria sp.
AACCACCGCCGTGCGCATCATCCCCGTTACCGGCAAAGGCGTGGGCGAAAGCGTGAACTTCGGCGGCCTCTTGGGCTACGCGCCGATTATGCCCGTGAAGGAAGGAAGCTGCGAAGCGTTCGTGAACCGTGGCGGACGCATTCCCGCACCGGTGCAGTCGATGAAGAACTGAGGCACAAATAGCCTTCTAATATTGGGTAAGGTGCAGGCTGCCCTTCCGATTTTCAGGTAGCATGAAAAGGACAAAACATGGATTTCAACCAAACCGCAAGGGATACCCTAACGCAAGTCCGGTCCGATCTGGCGCAAGGTAAAGCCGAAATTTCGTGGGCAGTTTACGAACCGATTGCTAATCTTGACGCTTATCGGAAGTGGATAAAAAAACAATTCGGCTGGCAAGCCTATTTTATGGCGGTAATGAAGGCGTTGCTGCTGGCCTTTATTTTCGTGGCCTTGGGGTTGAATATTTTGGGAAATATTGGCGGTGTCATCGCGCTGGTTGCGGCGGCTGCCGTCGGGATATGGTTCATGTGGCAAAACGGCCAAGAGCGGGCAAGGGCGGAAAAGATATTAAGTAGGGAATATTTTGAATACCGCATATGCGCGAATTTTAAAAAGCAGTATTTCTTGGCCATTTTCGAGGGCAAAGTAAGCAAACGTGTGAAATTCCATGATAAGAGAGACTGGATGCTGCCTGCGTTCAACCTGCCCAAAGATGCCACGCCAAACGAAATCGCCCAACGCGATACGCTGCACAACACCTTGGTGCAGCAAATGGGTGTGCACTTTGAGGAACATAAAGTATGGTAGCTTGGTTTGCCTGAGTGCGGCTAATATTGCAATAAAACGTTTTCAGGTAGCCCGCACCCAGTACGAAACAAACCGAGCACGAAATGCAAAACCTGTTTTACTGCCATTTGGCGGGCGACGATGCCGAACGCTGCCTTGCCCTTGCCGCCGCACTCCAATCTTCGCCGGACTTTGCGTTTTTGGAACGGGTTTTCGCGCCCGAAGCCGATATTTTCCGCTTCATATTCCTGCCCGTGCAAAAGTCCTTCCGCTTCAAATACGACCTGGCTTATGGGCAAACCATAAACAGCGGCGGACATTGGACGGCTGCCGAAACGGCGGCATTGGAAGCGGCGGTAAACCGCATCGCGCAAAGGGTTATTCGCGAGGCTTGAAAGGAGAATAATGTATAGTAGTTTGATTTTAAAGAAATATCTTCCATTCCCGCCCTGCCGCATACCCCAACCGCCCGCCGTCCGCGCCCATGCCCGATTTCAACCTAATCCACGATATTGATTCCAATAAATCAAAAAATATGGGAAAATTTTTCCCGTCCATCTGAAATCAAGCAACCCTGCGGCCGCCGTCAGGCAAGGCCCAAAACCCAAAAGGACCCATGATGAAAAAAACTTTGATGTGCACCTTGTTGTTCGCGCTGGCTTCCGCCGCCTCGGCCGCCCAGCCCTCGTTTAAAGACATGCAGAAACTGGAAGCCGTAAACGGCTATATGCTGTACGGTTCGGATTACAAAGAATTGGACAAAGCCTACATCTTCGTGGACGGCGGCAAAAAAGACGGCAAAATCGCGTCCGTCAGCATGGCCGCCGTCTACGAAACCGGCGCGGGCTTTGCCGTAACCCCCGGCAAAACCTTGGACGAATACATGAAAAACGCCGACAAGGCGGAGTTTTACCAAACCCAATGCGCCGAACATACCGTGCGTAAGGTAAACCTTAAAAAGAAAGAGATGGGCAACCCCATTCCCTTCGACCAACTCAAAGGCGTAACCAAGGCGGCGGCAGGCGTATCCTGCATGGTGGAGGCGGGGCAGAAAGAGGCCGTCGAACAACTGAAAAAATAAACATTCGGGCGGCTGCCGCCGAACAAAAACCGGAACGCAGGCCGCCCAAAGCCTGTTGGTATTCGACTTATTCCGCCGATTTTCAAATAAAAACGGCGGGCGCAAGGCAAAAGAAGCCGCCATGCCGAATATCAACGCCCACCCGAACGAGCAAACCATGAGCAGAATCACCGCAACCTTCCAAAAACTCAAAGGCGCAAAAGCCCTGATAGGCTACATCACCGCCGGCGACCCCGACCTTGACACCACATTGGCCGTCATGTGCGAAATGGCCGCCAACGGCGCGGACATCATAGAACTGGGCATCCCCTTTTCCGACCCCATGGCCGACGGCCCCGTCATCCAGCGCGCCGCCGAACGCGCCCTGGCAAACGGCGTGAGCCTGAAAGACGTATTGCAAACCGTGCGCCGCTTCCGCGAGGGCGGCAACGACACCCCCGTAGTCCTGATGGGCTACCTGAACCCCATACACAAAATGGGCTATGCCGAATTTGCCCGCGAAGCCGCCCAAGCCGGCGCGGACGGCGTACTCACCGTAGACAGCCCCGTGGAAACCATAGCCCCGCTGCAGGCCGAACTGAAAAAACACGGCTTGGACACCATCTTCCTGGTTGCCCCGACCACCGGCGAAGAACGCATGGCACAAATCGGCCGGCTTGCCAGCGGCTTTGTGTATTACGTCTCACTCAAAGGCGTAACCGGCGCGGCCAGCCCGGACACTGCCGAAGTAGCGGCCAAAACCGCCATCCTGCGCCGCCACATCAGCCTGCCCATAGGCGTGGGCTTCGGCATATCCGATGAAAAAAGCGCGCGCGAAATCGGCACGGCGGCCGATGCCGTCATAGTCGGCAGCCGCATAGTCAAAGAAATCGAAAACAACGCGGGCAAAGAAGCGCAGGCGGTCGGCGCACTGATAAAAAGCCTGAAAGACGCAATCAAAGCCGCCTGAACACCATGACGCGCGAAGAACTCATCGCCTTGGGCGAACGCATCATGGCAGCGCAATGCGATGAGGCCGAACTGGACAGGCTGATGGAACAATTCGACCGCAACGTCCCCCACCCCGAGGGCAGCGGCCTGTTTTTCCACCCCCCGGGTTGGAATGCCCGCAAGGGCGGCTTGGCCGATTACGCCCCGACTGCCGAAGAAGTGGTCGATACCTGTTTGGCCTACCGCCCTATCTGCCTGTAAACACCACAGAGGACTTGCCCAAACCGCTGCCTTTGGCTACTATCGCGCCCAAATCCCGCCCCGCCTGCCGACAACAGCCCGGCGCAATCCCGCGCGGCAGGCGGCCGCACGACCAACCGCCAAGCGGGGCCGCCGACTCATGTGCCCCGTTTGCATACACAATCGGAGCAAATCCCCATGATGAGCTGGTTAGACAAAATCCTTCCGCCCAAAATCAAACGCGAAGACAAAAACGCATCGGCCGTACCCGAAGGGCTGTGGCACAAATGCCCCTCCTGCGCCGCCACCCTGTATGCGGCCGAACTGGCACACAACGACAACGTCTGCCCCAAATGCGGCCACCACAACGCCATGAGCGCGCGCGAACGCATCAACCTGCTGCTGGATGAAGAAGGCCGCGAAGAAATCGGCGAAAATGTCAAACCCACCGACATATTAAAATTCAAAGACAGCAAAAAATACCCCGAACGGCTGGCCGCCGCCAAAAAAACCACCGGCGAGGACGATGCCATCGTTGTGGTAAAAGGCAGCATGAACGGCCTGCCCGCCGTTGTGGCCGCATTTGAATTCCGCTTTATCGGCGGCTCTATGGGTTCCGTGGTCGGCGAACGCTTCGTCAAGGGCGTGCGCCGCGCCGCCGCCGACGGCTGCGCCTTCATCTGCGTGGCCGCCTCGGGCGGGGCCAGGATGCAGGAAGGGCTCAACTCCCTGATGCAGATGACCAAAACCAGTGCCGCCCTGCACCTGTTAAATGAAAAATCCCTGCCCTTCGTCTCCGTGCTGACCGACCCGACCATGGGCGGCGTATCCGCCAGCTTTGCCTTTTTGGGCGACATCGTGGTCGCCGAACCCAACGCCCTAATCGGCTTTGCCGGCCCGCGCGTCATAGAACAAACCGTGCGCGAAACCCTGCCCGAAGGCTTCCAGCGTGCCGAATTCCTATTGGAAAAAGGTGCAATCGACCAAATCATAGACCGCCGCCAAATGAAGGCCGCGCTGGCCAAACTCATCTCCCTGCTGCAATATCCCCAACCGGCGGTCGAAACCGCCGAAACGGAAGGCGGGGAAATCGAACAAAACCCGGAAGAAACCGCAGCCGAAGAAACCGCCGCGCCGCCTGCGGACGGCCAATAAGGCAAAACTGTTTCAACCAAACGCAGGAAACATCCTTCCAACGCACGGGGCTGCACGTCAGGCAGCCCTGTTTTTCATCCCGCCCAACCCTGCCCCGTCTCCCGCCCGTCCGAAAAGAAATTGATAATAATTTAAAAATTGTATTACAATGACCTTTCTTTACTATAGCAAACATACTTAACTTCAAATACAGTATGTCATCAAATTCCGGCCTTCC
>JAUMUU010000141.1 GCA_030530545.1 Neisseria sp.
ATTCGGCATCATTCTAACAGAAATTTACATCCGCCTATTAAATAAGGAAAAATAACGAAAATCAATAGATTGATTTTTGCATTCATACTGTCGGCATTCCTTTAGATCAGGCTACATTTTATGCCAAAAGTTATGCAGGGCAGATGAGGATGGCGACACGGGAATTGCGCGACCAAATTAATTCCGGAAAAATAAGCAGTTCGCAGTTTACAGCCGAACAACTAAAAGCCATTAAGGGTGGAAAGGCAAAAATTCCAGAGTATACTTGGCATCATCATCAGGATAGGGGAAGGATGCAGTTGGTGAAGCAAGGTAAACATAAGGATGCCGGACATATAGGCGGCGAAGCAATGAGCAAAGGAAAGTAAATTTATGTGGAAAATTACGAAAGATGATAGTCAGGATTTAAGTTTTGCCAGAAATTGTCTCTCTACTGGTGCAATCAATATAGATGAATTTAAATTATGGCTGGAAACCGTTATCCGCGATAACCCGATTGATAATATCCCACATTATGTTTGGGATATATTATATCCCGACAACAGCCAAAAACTAAATTCCTTAGATATATATAAAATAATTGGATTTCCTAGCAGTGATATTTTATCAAGACGCGAATACAACGCCGTATATGGCATTGCCTATACCAGATTTCCTGATTATGGTACAGATTGGGACGAAGCTGTTAGCAAAAAAACGGCATTAAAGGCTTTGCAAAATAATCCGCATATAATGGAACGTTTTAGGAAATTCTTTCCTTTTATTGAAATTTGAGTTATATAGTTTAAATGCCCAACCCGACAAAACTGCCGAACCGGTGGGAATGTCGGGTATTGCCTCTAGCCCGTGCCAATTGGCGGCGAAGCAATGAGCAAAGGAAAGTAAATTTATGTGGAAAATTACGAAAGATGATAGTCAGGATTTAAGTTTTGCCAGAAATTGTCTCTCTACTGGTGCAATCAATATAGATGAATTTAAATTATGGCTGGAAACCGTTATCCGCGATAACCCGATTGATAATATCCCACATTATGTTTGGGATATATTATATCCCGACAACAGCCAAAAACTAAATTCCTTAGATATATATAAAATAATTGGATTTCCTAGCAGTGATATTTTATCAAGACGCGAATACAACGCCGTATATGGCATTGCCTATACCAGATTTCCTGATTATGGTACAGATTGGGACGAAGCTGTTAGCAAAAAAACGGCATTAAAGGCTTTGCAAAATAATCCGCATATAATGGAACGTTTTAGGAAATTCTTTCCTTTTATTGAAATTTGAGTTATATGTTTACCCTATTTATATAAAATCAGCCTGGAAAGGAAAATATGCCCTTCCAGGCTGATTTTTTATACGGCCTTCTGCCTTATTTCCCCGGCTGCGGGTCGATAATCAGCACGCGGCGGTTTTGCGGCTGCCACATCAGTTTCGCCGCCTGTTGCAGCTTGGCGCGGGTGATGCGTTCGGGCAGTTTGTCCATATCGGCGGGATAACGCGCGTCGCCGTAGTGGGTTTCGCTCAACACCAGCCGGTTGAGCAGGGTTTCGGGCTGTTTCAGACGGCCTTTTTCGGCTTCGGCAAGACGTTTGCGGGCTTGGGCGGCGTATGGTTCGGACACGGTTTCGGGCAGCTTTTGCAACACTTGTTCCGCCAGCTTCCACAGTTTTTCGGCGCGTTCGGGGGTGGTGGTGAAACGCAGGCTGCTTTCCACGCGGCCGGTGTCGGGGTTGAGCGTGCTGTCGAATTTCAGGCTGTACACGCCCAATTCTTTGTCGCGCAGTTCGGCTTTGAGCTGTTCGTAGGCGAGCTGGTGCAGCAGGGAGACGGCGGCGGCGGTTTCGGGATGCCATTCGGTTTGGGCAAACGACCATACCGCCACATCGCTGCGGCCTTGTTCCGCGCCGACGGCGGCGCGTTCTTCCTTCGCCCCAGCCGGCGGCAGGATGTCGGCGGCGGTTTCGGCCTTGCGGCGCGGGATGGCGGCCAGATAGCGCGACACGGCGGGTTTCAATTCGGCGGCGGGGCGGGCGGTGAGTATATAGTGGACGGCGGGGGCTTCGGCAATGGCGCGGCGGTAGGCCAGCAGGTCTTGCGGTTCGATTTCTTCAAGCTGCTCCTGATCGGGCGCGGGGTAGGTGTCGCGCCTGCCGTAGCGCAGTTGGGAAACGGCGGCTTCGCGGGCGGCGCGGTCGGACGTTGCGCGCAACGGTATCTGCCGCACCATTTGGGCGACGGCGTCGCGGTATCCGTCGCCTGCCTGCGGGGTGGCGGCGTAGGCGTGGTACAGGTGCAGCAGGTCGGCGAAGTTTTTATCGGGCGCACTGCCGGCGGTTTTGCCGTATGTGGCCTTGATGTCTTGGCTCAGGTTGATTTTGTGCTGTTTTTTCCATGCGTCAAGCTGCTGCGGGGTAAAGCCCTGCGGGGCGGACTGCCAGACAAGCTGTGCGCCCGCCTGTGCCTGCCACGGCAGCAGGTTTTGCTGCATAAAGCCCGCGCCGCTTATGGTTTGGATATGGGTCGTGCCTTGGGCGGCGGGGTGTTGCCAAACGATGACTTTGTCGCCGTTTTGCAGCGTCCAGCGGGTGATGTTGAGTTTTTTGTCCCGCGTTTCGGACAGGATTTTGCCCGCCTGCGGTTGGTCGGCAAATCCGCCTTTGCCGGGCGGGGCGGCGGCCAGCAGCGGCGGCTGTTTGGTTTGTCGCGCTTTTTCGGCGCGTGCGGCGATGTCCGCGTCGGCGGGGATATGGACTTCGGCCAGGCCGGGGGCTTGGAATTGGACGAGTTTGTCGTCTGCGTCCAGCCACGAACGGATGCGCGCGGTAATGTCGGCGGGAGTGATTTGCGGCAACAAGGGTTCTATCAGCGCGGCGTTTTCCGCCTGCGTGCGCACGGGTTTGCCCGCGAAGGCGTTTTCGCTCACGGTCTGTATCGCGTCGCCGAAGGGTTCGGGCAGGGTGGTTTTCTTTTTGGCGGACGCGATGGTTTTTTTCAGGCTGTTTATGTAGTCGTCAAACTCTTTTTGGCTGACGGGTTCGGCAAGGAGTTGGGCGCGCAGTTTCAACAGTTCGTCCAAACCCGCGTTGTGGCCGTCGGGCGAGACGGTGGCGAACAGGGCGACGGCGGTGGTGTGGCGGCCGATGTCGGATTTTCTCAAGGTGATGTTGCTGACGGCCTTGGGCAGGGCGGGTTTTTGGTTTTTGACGCGCTCGGCCAGGATTTTGGACGCGACGCGCTCGATGAGCCGCGCCTTGCGCCCCGCTTCGGTTTGAAAGTCGCGCTCGGGGCTGTCGTCCAGCCGGAAAGCGGCCATGACGTGGCTGCCGCCGCTGCCTTTGTCTTGCAGTTGCGCGGTATGCCAACCCTTTTTCAACGCGGGTTCATAATACGCGCCGCTACGGTCGGGCAGACTGCCGGCTTTCAGGCCGCCGAAGTGTTTTTCAATCAGGGCGCGGGCTTGGGCGGGCTTGATGTCGCCGGAAATCATGATGTGCATGTTGTTGGGAACATACCAGCGGCGGTGGAAGTCTTGCAGCACGGATACGGGCGTGTCGGCTATGCTTGCGGGCGTGCCTATGATGGCGTAGCGCGACTGGCGGCTGCCGTTGCGCAGGATGGCGGCGCGTTTGCGGTTCATGCGCTCGTTCAGCCCCTGCCCGCCGCGCCATTCGTTCAGGATGATTTGTTTTTCCTTCTGCCAGTCGGCTTCGGAAAAGTCGTGCGGCGACATCATGGCGGACAGGGCTTTGAGTGTTTCTTCAAGCTGGCTTTTGCCCTTGTTGGGGCTGAACATATAGAGCGTGCGCTCGTAGTTGGTCATGGCGTTGAAGTTTGCGCCGCGCCGCCAGCCTTGGGCAATCAGGGTGTCGCCCACGCCGTCGGGGTAGTCGGGCGCGCGGCGGAAGACCATATGCTCGACCATGTGCGCCACGCCGATTTCTTTTTCGCCGTCTTCGTCGTCCGCGCCCGCGCCCACCTGCAGGCGCACATCGATGCGGCCGGGTTCGGACGGCACGGTTAAAACGTGGTATTGCATACCGTTTTTCAGACGGCCTGAGGTGTAGGTGTTGGCGGCTTGGGCGGCAAGGGGCGCGGCAATGACTGCGGCGGCGATAATGGTGTGCGGTATGTGGAAACTCATAATATTCGGCATCGGTGAAGTCGGAATAATAAAAGGCGGCATTTTTAACAGGCCGCCTGGAAATAGTGAAACAGTTTTACGGTTTGGACGGTTGCTTTACCTGTTTTAAAGGTTTTTTAGCCACAATCAGGTTTCAGACGGCCTGCCGAAACGGGCGGGCCGCCTGAAAAACCACAGGCCAAACCGTCCTACCAATTATAACGCGCGCCCAGCCAGAACTGGCGGCCGAG
>JAUMUU010000142.1 GCA_030530545.1 Neisseria sp.
CCGAAGGCGCAACCCGCAACAGCCGCCTGCAACTGGCGAAGCTCACCGGCGACACACTGAAGCTAGGCTTGGATTTGCTGGGCATAGGCGTATTGGAAATCATGTAGCAGGCACGACCATGACCGAACCGCAATACGACTACACCCTAAACCAAATCCTGCATGCCGCCTTATCGGCACAGGGATACACCGTGCGCGAACAAGGCGGCAAACTGCTGCCCGACACCAAAATCCCCATATCACTGGACACACTGGCCCACATCACCGACCGCCGCCCGGGCAAAACCGTTACCCGGCTCGATGTCGAAATCGGCCTGCCCGACGGCCGCCTCCTATACCAAACCTTCGGCGACATGGGCGACAGCGTGGAAGAAGCCCTAAGTGCCAACTGGGAAAACTTCCACACCAGCACCCTGAACGTCCTGCTTGAAGCCCTGGGCCCGAACGGCAAAGCCCAAGAATGGGAGCTGGGCGGCATCCCCTTCCACGCCTACCCGGGCAGCCCCACCCTGAAATTCGCAGGCACCAAACCCCAACTGCCCGACATACCCCTGATTGCCGCCATACATGAAGCCCTAAACCGCAGCCGCCCCGACAACCGCATCCACTTCGCACACTTCTTCATCAGCCAAATCGGCAACGGAATAGACACCGTGGAAATAACCCTGGACAACACCCCCCTGCCCCAGGCCGAACAAGCCCTGCGCCGCCTGCCCTGGCCCTTGCGCGAACACTTCTACAGCTGCCGCCTGTTCGCCGTACTCATACCCCGGCCCGCCTGACGGCCGTTTGCGCCACAAAGGGTGCGGGAAGCGGCAAATAACATTGACCCGTAGAGGGAAATCGCCGATAATCCCCCATTTAACGCCGCCATATTTACAGCGGCAAAAAACCGATTACCCAAACAATTTCACAGGAGTAAAAATGCCCTCTATCCGCGTAAAAGAAAACGAACCCTTCGAAGTCGCCATGCGCCGTTTCAAACGCGCCATCGAAAAAACCGGACTGCTTACCGAACTGCGCGCCCGCGAAGCCTACGAAAAACCGACTACCGAACGCAAACGCAAAAAGGCCGCCGCTGCCAAACGCCTGCAAAAACGCCTGCGTAGCCAACAGCTTCCGCCCAAAATGTACTAAACCGATACCGCAAACACCGCAGCCCGCCTGCGGTGTTTTCACATTTGCACTATAATCCCACCCGTGCAGCCCCCGCAACGAAAGGAAAAACCATGACCCTCAAAACCCGCCTGGCCGAAGACATGAAAACCGCCATGCGCGCCAAAGACCAAACAACCCTTTCCGCCATACGCCTGGCCAACGCCGCCATCAAACAATACGAAGTGGACGAACGCGCCGAAGCGGACGACGGGCGCATCACCGCCATCCTGGGCAAAATGATCAAACAGCGCAAAGATTCCGCCAAAATCTACACCGATGCGGGGCGGCAGGACCTGGCCGACAAAGAAAACGCCGAAATCGCCGTACTCAACCGCTACCTGCCCGAAATGCTGCCACCCGAGGCCGTACAGGCCGAAGTGGCCGCCGCCATAGCCCAAACGGGGGCGGCAGGCATGGCCGACATGGGCAAAGTCATGGGCATATTGAAAGCCAAACTGGCGGGCAAGGCCGACATGGGCGAAGTAAACAAAGCCGTCAAAGCCGCCCTATCCTGAAAAACGCGGCCGGGCCTGACGGACGGATGCCCGTACGGCGCGGTTTTACCCTCGAAATATTTTCCATGAACAAAAAATACTTCAAATACCTACTGACCGCCGCCGCCCTGCTGCTGTTGGCCGCCATGGCGGGATTACTGTATTATGAATACGAAGACAGCGGCAAAATCCACAGTGCGGAGGGCATAGAGTTTGGGGAAACCTGGGTACTCTACCATACCCGCACAGAAAGCCGCCGCCTGCATGATGCCGTGCGCCTAACCCTGCAATCCCAACCGCAGGGCTTCAAATCACTGCTGGCCACCCGTTGCGATGCGGCGAGCTGTTACGACTTGGGCGCGGTCATCACCCAAATCATCTACCGCATGGGCGAAGAACAATTTGCCCGTATGCTGCCGAACTTGGACGAATCGGAAAAAACCTGGCTGGCCGACATGATAATCGTAGGCTTGGAATACGGCGGCACGGTCAATCCCCGGCAGGGCGGCACGCGGCAGTTTGAAACCGAATTCCCCAAACTGTACAAATCCCTGGGGAGAACGGATAATTTGGAATAAGCCGGATTTTGGCGAAAAATCCGCCGCAATGCCGGATACCGGCAGACCCCGAAACATTCACTGACCGGCCGCGCGGCCGCGAAGACAGGAGGCACATGATGGATCACCGGCAATTTACCCTGATGGTTATTTTGGTTACATTTTGCGCGCTGACCGGCTTGGGCACACTGTTCGTACTCGACCGCATTTCCGGCACGGCCTTTTTCGGCTACATGCTGGCCACCATCCCCCTAATGGCCCTAATCCGCGCAATCTGCTGCGCCGCCAAAGGCAAAGGCCAAGACGGAGAACCGCCCTCATCCCCCAACCCATGATACCGTCCGACTTCATAGACGAACTGCTGGCCAAGACCGACATAGTGGACATCATAGACGAGTACGTCCCGCTGAAAAAAAGCGGGGCGAACTACATGGCCTGCTGTCCCTTCCACAAAGAAAAAACCCCGTCTTTCTCCGTCAGCCCCTCCAAACAGTTCTATCACTGCTTCAGCTGCGGGGCGCACGGCAGCGCCATAGGCTTCGTGATGGAATACCAAAACCTGCCTTTCCCCGATGCCGTGCGCCAACTGGCCCAAAGGCAGGGGCTGGACGTGCCGGATACGGGCGGCCGCCGCACCGACCCCGGGCAGCGCGAACGACTCAAGAAAAAACAACAGACCCTGGAAGAAACCCTTTCGGCCTGCGCCGATTTCTACCGCCTGCAGCTCGGGCAAAACCCCCATGCCCTCCAATATCTGCACGGACGCGGCCTGAATGACGAAACCATTACCCGCTACCTGCTGGGCTACGCCCCCGAGGGCTGGCAGCACTTGGCGCAAATCTGCCACCCCTATCCCTCCCCCGCCCTGATAGAAAGCGGGCAGGTCGTCCAAAACGAAGAACAAAGCCGCCACTACGACCGCTTCCGCAAACGCATCATGTTCCCCATCCGCGACCCGCGCGGCCGGATTATCGGCTTTGGCGGCCGCGTATTGGACGATGGCAAGCCCAAATACCTCAATTCGCCCGACACCCCCCTGTTTGACAAAGGCTGCAACCTTTACGGCCTGTATGAAGGCCGCCAAGCCGTGCGCGATGCAGGCAGGATATTGGTGGTGGAAGGCTACATGGACGTTGTCGCGCTGGCACAGGCCGGCATAGGCTATGCAGTCGCCTCGCTGGGTACGGCCACCACGGGCGAACACATCCGCACCCTGCTGCAACAAACCGACCATATTTATTTTTGTTTCGACGGCGACGAAGCCGGACGCAAGGCCGCCCGCCGCGCACTGGAAAACGCCCTGCCCCGGCTCAAAGACGGCAAAAGCCTGTATTTCCTCTTCCTGCCCCCCGAACACGACCCCGACAGTTATATCCGCGCTTACGGCGGCGGGCAGTTCGAAGACGCATTGCTCAATCAAAGCGAACCCCTGTCGTCATACTTCTGGCACAGCCTGACAGACGGCTTGAACCTTTCCACACAGGAGGGCAAGGCGCAACTGATAAAAAACAGTGCGCCCCTGCTTTCGCAAATCACCGCCCCGGCGCTGTCCTTCTTATTGAAACAGCAGCTGGCCGGCATGGTGGGCATAGAGTCGGCCGACCTAGCGGGGCTGTTGGGGCAGGAAGCCCCAAAAACCGCCGTGCGCCGGCGGCATTACGGCCTGCCCGCCGAAACCTCCCGCCAACCGCAGATGCTGACCTTGGCGCAGCGGCAAATCCGCACCCTGATGGCGCACCCGTCCTGGGCCGCGCACATCCGCCTGCCCGAGTATCTGGTATTGGACGGCGAATTGGCCTGCCTGGCCGATATTGCCGAATTTATCCGCCAAAACCCCGACACCGGCCATGCCCGTATCTGGGAACACTTCCGCAACACTGACACCGAGGCGGTATTGCGGCACATTTACAGCAACAGCAAGGCATCCGATGCGGGCGAAGACGAAGGCGAAGCGGGCGAGGCCGCCTTCAAGGACGGTATAGACAGGCTCATCCGCACCTGCCGCACCGCCCAAATCCAAGCCTTGCAGCAACAGGCCGCCCAAAGCGGTTTGAACGATACCGAAAAACGCCTGCTGCTGCAGCTGCTGTCCGCCCGCTGACGGGCCGCCCGCCCCGGCGGACGGGATTCCCATCGCCCACAAACGTTTTATAGTGA
>JAUMUU010000013.1 GCA_030530545.1 Neisseria sp.
ACCTACGTATGTCGGATTCAGAATCCGATGCCTTAACCAACTTGGCGAATCCCCAAAATCCGGGTTTTTGTGGCTGGGGATGTAGGATTCGAACCTACGAATGCCGGAATCAAAATCCGGTGCCTTAACCAACTTGGCGAATCCCCAAAATTCGGGTTTTTTGTGGCTGGGGATGTAGGATTCGAACCTACGAATGCCGGAATCAAAATCCGGTGCCTTAACCAACTTGGCGAATCCCCAAAATACTTCCCTTGGGCGGGAAGCCGTTCAAGCGGCGCATTATGCCCGTATGGCGCAACGTTGTCAATATCCTAACGTTCGCAAACCGGGATTTTGTTTACGTCTGCAACATTTGCGCCAAGGGATGGCGCGCAATCCCGCGCGTATGCCAATTTTCCAGATTCTCGGGCAGTTTGCCGCAAACAAAGGCCGCTTCCTCCTCCGAACCGCAGGCCAGAAACAAACAAGAACCCGAACCCGTCATCCTGGGGCTGCCGTAATCCTGCAGCAGCCTGAACGCGGCCGCCACCTTGGGATAACGCGCCAAAACCACGGCCTGCATATCGTTACGCAGGGGCTGCAGGGCGGCAAAACCGGGATTTTGGCAAGGCGGGCTGTTGCGGGGCAAATCAGGGTGGGCGAAAATTTCCGGCGTGGCGACATGGACATCGGGGCGGACGACGACATAATGTTGCAAGGGCACATCCAGCGGTTGCAGGATTTCGCCAATCCCGCGTGCGAAGGCGTTTTGCCCGAACAGGAAAAACGGCACGTCCGCGCCCAATTTAAGGCCGATTTCACGCAATTTTTTTGCAGGAAGATTGATTCCCCACAGGCGGTTCAACACCGTCAGCACGGTTGCCGCATCGGAACTGCCGCCCCCCAAGCCCCCGCCGGCCGGGATTTTTTTGTCCAGCCAAATATCCGCACCCAGGCTGCCGGAATAAAAAGGCAGCAGCGCGGCGGCGGCACGGTAGGCCAAATCCCGCTGCGGCGGCAGGCCGTCCGTAGGCGTGTGCAGGACAATCCGGCCGTCATCACGGGTTGCCAGATAAACCGTATCCGCCCAGTCTAGCAGGCAGAATATGCTTTCCAACTCGTGATAACCGTCGGCACGGCGGCCTATGATGCGTAAGTCCAGATTCAGTTTGGCGGGCGCGGGATAGGCGCGGGCATGTTCGGGCGGGCGCATCAGGCCGGCTCCGTGCGGGACGGGCAGGAAGACGGCGCATCGGAAAGGCTGCCGTCAGGCGGGGCAATGTGGTCGAATACCAGGCGCAAAGAGAGTTTTTCGCCGGTCAGGGTCAGGATGCGTACGCTTCCGTCATCCTTTATTTGGCGGTCTATCAGCCAGCCGGCCTGGTTCAGTTCGCCCTTGTCGGTAATCCTGTGCGGCAATTCGTCCGTCCAACGGCCGTTTGCCCAAATATCGAGATACTGCAGCGGCAGGGCAAAGCCCAACAGCCGCTCGCTCAGCTCCGCCGCCGTACCGGCCTCGAAGATTTCGCCCTGGGCATTGACGGCCAATACGCCCTGCCCGTCGCGGCACAGCCGGCCTATGGTGTTGCCTAGGGGGGTATTGATGTCTATGGTCTGCACGCCGTTTTGCCTGAGCCAGTCGAAATTGGCATACGACCCCTTACCCTGCGCCTGAACCGCCAAACGCCCGTCGGCGGAAAAATCCGCTATTTCGCCCGGCCCGCGCCACTGTGTGCGTGTAACCGGCATAAGGGTGCAGGCCGCCAGCAGGCAGGCTGCCAGCACTATAGGGTATTTTTTCAATCGGTATCCTTTTATAGTGTTTTGCGGCGGGCGGGATGGTTTTCCGTCATATGCGGATATTGCATCCTGCCCTTGTTTTTCAAAAAACCGTTACGGGGGCTTGCAGCCCTTATTGCCCCTGCGGGGTTTGGTCGGACACCAGGCTTGTTTTGCCGAAATGTTTTTGCTGATACGCGATGACGGCTTCTTTTGCCTGTTCGCGGTTCAGGCCTTCGGTCAGGGCCAGCAGTTTGGCGGTATGGCTGCCGGGGTGTTTCTTGGCATAGTCCTGCCGCGCCTGCAGGTATTCGCGGCCGTATATTTTGTCGTTTTCGCCGTTCCCCATGCCTATGAGCGTGCCGCCGTCTTCGCTGTATGTGGGGCTGTTGTCCAAACCCAGGAAAAACCACGCCTGATATTCCAAATATTTGTCGCGCGCCTTGGGGGCAAGGTTGCTGTCGGGATAGTGCTGCAGGAAATCCTCCCAGGCGGCCATCCTGTCGGCCAGCTTCTGCCAGCCGAAAGCCAGCCCCCCGTCTGCGGTATCGGCATCTTTTGCCTGTTGCGCGTCAAGTTCCAGATAGCGGCGGTAATCGGGGGTAACGTATTTGCCAAACAGGCGCAGGTAGTAATCGGCTACCGGCCGTACGACGGCTATGCCCTCACCCATGTCCCAATATTCCAATTGGACATCGGCCAGCGCCTTCATCCGCTTTTTCAGCAACGCGGTCGGCTTGCCGCCGTCCGTCCAATATTTGTCGCTCAGATAATCGTCCAGCACGTCTTTTTCACGGTCGTTTATCCTAACCAGGATGCCGCTTTCGGAAGGCTTGTCTTCGTTGTAAACGTCCAGCATCGCGCTGTATTCGTCATACAGGCCGTCGGCCTGCTTGGGGGTGGATTTGGCCAGTTTGGCGGCAACCTGCCGTCCGTGCCATGCAAACTGCCGCAGCAAATCCTCCGGCATGGGTTCGCCGCTTCCGCTTTCGACCGGCGAATCCGACCCGGCGGATGAGGCGGGGGTGTCTGCCTCCGTTGCCGTTTTTTCTACAGCGGCGGACGGGGCGGAGGCAGCGGGAATGGCTTCCTTTTCCTCTTTTCCGCCGCAGCCGGCCAACAAAAGGACAGATAAAAACATAATGGGCAGTTTTTTACTATGCATTAATATCTCCTCCGTCAAAACAACTTTGTTTCAGCCGTCCGGACACCGTTTCAGACGGCCTGCCTTTTTATTTTTTCCTTACCGGGCGCGCCTTTTTGGCAGCCGGCTGCGGTTTTAGACCCAAACGGCGCATGGTATCGTGCAACACGCGGACGTTGCCATCCAAAGACAGCCCCTTTTGCATAATCTCCCTGGCCTCTTCGCGCCTGCCCGTCTTCCACAACACCTCGCCCAAATGCGCCGCAACCTCCGCATCGGGATGCTCGCGGTAGGCATACTGCAGATAAGGCAGGGCGGTATCGGCATCGCCCTTCAAAAAATACGCCCAACCCAGACTGTCGTTGATGGCGGCTTCCTCGGGCAACTGTTCGTAAGCCGACTGAATCAGCAAAAACGCCTCATCCAAATCCGATTTGGGCACATTCAACAAAGTATAGCCCAAAGCATTCTGAATATGCGGATTGCCCGAATTGAGTGCCAGCGCGCGGCGCAAATCGACCACCGCCCTTTGCGGCTGGTGCAGCTCGTCGCTGTATATCAAGGCGCGTTGGTATAAAATATCGCTCAACCTGACCGCATTATCGGGTTCTTTCGAAACCTGGCGGTACAGCACATTCAATTCCCGCAAGGCCTGCTGCGGATTATCCTGCCTGCTCAAAGCTCTCATATACACACCCAACAGGTTTGCGCCGTCAAAAAAACGCCCCTGTTGGCTGGTCAGGTTGCGGGCGCGTTTGGCATGGGCCAGCGCGGACTTCCACTTGCCCTCGGCCGCGTCCAACAAAGCCTGCATCACCAATTTGTCGAAATCATATTCGGGTGCGCGGATTTTGCCCAACCATTCGCGGGCGGCCGCATAATCCTTCTCATCATACAGCCTGAGCGCGGCCACTATGGCCGCCCTGCCCTGTTCTTCCTGAGTACCCAGCCTATAAGCGTTGTTGAGGTAGTTTATCGTTTCCCCCACGGGTTCTTTGCGCGTGCCGGACAAATAAGCCGCCTGGATATACAGATTGGCCTTGGGCTGTTTGGCAATCAACTTTTGCAGCAGCGCGTAAGCCTCTTCGGTCTTACCGCCGAATATCAGACCCTCCACCTGCAATTCCTGCCACACGGACGACAGCTTCTCAATCGGCGACTCGGCAAAGAAACGGTTGATGACTTCCGGTTTGCGCTGGCCTATCAGGCGCAGGGTAACATAAGTCGGCGGCAGGATTTCGCTGTCCAGCCCCGCCAAATGCTGCAAGGCCCGCACCGCATCATCGTCCTTATTGTTCAGCGCGCTCAAAATCGCATCGGCCATCACCGCCTCGGGCATCTTGTCAAACTGCCTGGCGCGTTTGTGCACCGGCTGCCACAACTCCTTGGCCAATTCGGCATTTTGCGCCGACAACTGCGCCACCAGCAGGAAAATCCGGCCGCGCTGCTCATCGGACGCGCCATCCAAAGTTTCATCAAAACCGGCGCGCGCATTATCATAATTGCCGGTAATCAAATCGCGCATCCAAGTAATCCGCTTCAAGGCGGGGCTGGGCGCAGGCTCCAGCTTGAGCCAATGCTGGTAAATCATCTCGGCCTGCCTGTATGCCCCCAGGCCTATGGCCATATCCATGGCCCGTTCGGCCACCTCGGGGTCGCGGGTGCGATCCAGCATCAGCATATAGATTGCCAGCGCCATGCCCGGCTCGCCTTTGTGCAGGGCGATTTCCGCACTCATCAGGGTGAAGGCGTTGTTGGCGTGGTTCAAAATGGCCATGCGGCGGTTTCCGTCATCCGCGTCCCTGTCGGCAGAAGATGCGCGTCCCCCCGGGCCGGGCGCGGCCTGCGCCGCCGACAGACAGAAGGCCAGCAACAATGCGCCTAAACGTTTTTTATCAACAAACATTCTCAATTCCCTTTGCTTTCCCCGCCCGCATAGGCGGCGGGTAAAAATCAACCGGTATGCCGCAAACACGTCCGGCTTACCATGCGGGGCAGCCCTCCTAGGGCGGACTGACAATCCGGTCATGGAGGCTTTTGCCCCATAAAACACCGTCTTCCGCATTCACAATACCCGTAAGGCGTACAAACCTTACTGCTGCTTCCGCCATCCGGCCCATTCCAATATCCCCCTAGCTGCGGGTATCCCCTTCCTTAGCCTTGCAGGCCTTTTTCGGAAAAACGAAACGCATCCTCAAACCGTGGGGGCGGACGTTTTCCGCAATAATCTTACCGCAATGCTGCTTGACTATATGTTCCGTCAGCGCAAGCCCCAAACCCGTGCCCGGCTTATTGCCGCTGCTGTCGGCGCGGTAAAAGGCGGTGAAAATATGCGGCAACTGGTTTTCCGCCACGCCCGGGCCGTTGTCGGTAACGTCCACCAGCCAGTTTTTCGCGTCCTGCCACATCCGGACCTCTATCCTGCCGCCCTCGGGGCTGTAATTCATCGCATTGCGGATAACATTGTCAAAAGCGCGGTAAAGGTAACTCTCATTGGCCGAAATCTGCGCGTCCTCGGGCATCTTATCCGACACCAGTACCACACTCTGCCCGTTGTTTTCGGCGACTGCCTGGCTGTCCGCAACCAAGTTCCGCATAAAGGGCACGATTTTCAAGGGTTCTTTTTCCAACCGGACATTGGACGTTTCCAAACGCGACAAGGTCAGCAATTCGCCCACCAAAGTATCCATACGCACCAACTCGCCCTCCAGCCTCTGAATATACTGCTCCTGCTTTTGCGGTTGCGCCTGCATCAGGCCGACTATGGCCTGCATACGCGCCAGGGGCGAACGCATTTCGTGTGAAACGTGATGCAGCAAATGCCTTTCCTTGGCCACCAGTTTTTCCAACTGCCGCGCCATTTGGTCGAATTGGACGGCCAGTTGCGACAATTCGTCGTTGCGGTCGTCCATCTGCTGTGAAATGCGGGTTTCCAAATCGCCGGAGGCCAAACGGTTCATACCGTTGCCCAAAATGCGGATGGGGCGGGTGATGTTGTTGGCAAGGATGTAGGCCAGCGACAGGCCGACCAGGAAGATAAATCCCAAAATGATGATTTCATGCCAGGTCTGCTCCAAAGGCAGGCCGGGGATGTACAGGGGGCTGGGGCGGCGGCTGATTTCGGTATTGTCCCAATTGCGGATGAAAAACAAATATTCCTCGCCCCAACGGTCGTACTCGACATGCACCCGTTTGCTGTTGGGGTTGGCCGAGGCAAAGGCGCGCGCCTTTTCTATCCGCCTGCCGTCTACGGAACGTCCCAGTATGTCGCGCCTGTCGTCGCCGCTGATAATGATGACCTTCTCGGGCCCCAGACCCTCGTGCCAGCCCTGCAGCATTTCGCGCGCGCCCGCCTCCCCGCGCACGCGGAAGGCGGAAACGGCATTGGCCAGCAGGATTTCGTCAATGGCGCGCTGCTGGTTGAAGTGGTTTTCCGCCTGCGACCGCTGAACCAGCCAAAAAGAAAAACTCGCCACGAATATGGCGCAGATGATGACGGCGCAAAACGTGGCGAAAATGCGTTGGAACAGTTTCATCCTACTGTCTGCTTCCGGGTTTAATTTTTGACAAACAGATAGCCCAGGCCGCGTACCGTCTGTATCAGTGAGGCATCACCCAGTTTGTGGCGGATGCTGGAAATATGCACGTCTATGCTGCGGTCGAATTTGGCCAGTTTGCGGTCCAGTGCCTCTATGGACAAAGTCTCTTTGCTCACGACCTGGCCGGCATGGCGCATCAGCACTTCCAGCAGGTTGAATTCGGTACTGGTCAGCTCCAGGGGTTCGTCGCCTATGGTGGCCTGGCGTTTGGCCGGATAGAGGGTAACGTTGCTGACGGAGATGTTGCTGGGGATGTTGTTCTGTTCGGCCGAACCTTGGGCGCGGCGCAAAATGGCGTTGATGCGCGCCAACAGTTCGCGCGGCTGGCAGGGTTTGGGCACATAGTCGTCCGCGCCCATTTCCAAGCCTATGATGCGGTCTATGTCGTCGCCTTTGGCCGTCAGCATGATGATGGGCACGCCGCTTTGGCCGCGCACGGTTTTGAGTACGTCCAGGCCGTTCATTTTCGGCATCATGGAATCCAAAACGACAACATCGTACTGGCCGGACAGGATTTCCTGCACGCCGGCTTCGCCGTCGGGTACGCTGAATGCCTCCAAGCCCTCGGCGGTCAGGTATTCCGTCAGAAGTTCGGTCAATAAGGCATCATCGTCTACCAGTAATACGCGGCTCATGGCTTTTCCTTTGCGTTGGTTATGGCTAAGTCCCCCGTCCTGTGGGAAACGGGGGGCTATCTTAACATGCGGCCGAGGTTTTAAACCAGTTTATTTCCCGCCGCCTTTTCGCTTTTTTGCAAGAAGGCGGGCCGGTTTAACGTTCCGCCCCGCCCCAAGGTTGGCACGCGCCTCAGCCGGCCAGCACCAGCACGGCTTCGGCCTCCACTTTGGCCCCCTTGGGCAGGGCGGCCACGCCGACGGCGGCGCGGGCGGGATAGGGTTGGGCGAAATATTCGGCCATCACTTCGTTGAAGACGGCAAAATCGGCCAGGTCGGTCAGGTAGGCGTTGAGTTTGACGATGTCGTCCAGGGAACCGCCCGCCGCCCGGGCGACCGCCTGCAGGTTTTTGAACACCTGGTGCGCCTGGGCGCGGAAATCGTCCCCGCCGACCATGTTCATGGTGGCCGGGTCCAGCGGTATCTGCCCGCTCAGGTAGACTGTGCCGCCCGCCCTCACGGCCTGGCTGTATGCGCCTATGGCGGCAGGCGCGTTGTCTGTGTGGATGATGGTTTTGCTCATATTCGGACTCCGTTCGGGGGTTTTGGACATGCGGGCATTATAGCCGACAGGTATTTTCCGATACAAGGCGGCAGTCCTCTGAAAAGCCATTCGCCCCGCATGGGCGGGCAAGTGTTAAAATAGGGAAAATTTATCTTAACATTAAGCCAAACCCGACAACTACGAGGAAAACACATGTTGGAGCAACCCATCCCGCAGGTTTTTTTGTTTGTGCCCGCCACCCACCCCGAACGGATAGCCAAAGCCTTTGCAGCCGGCGCGGACGAAGTGATAGTCGATTGGGAGGACTCCGTTGCCCCCCGGGAAAAAGCCCAGGCCAGGATGAATGTGGCCGCCTATTGCGCCGACCCGGCGGCGCGCCGGATTTGGCTGCGCGTCAATTCGGTAAACAGCAGTTGTTTCGCCGACGACCTGCTGGCGCTGACGCTGCTGCCCGATATCAAAGGCGTTATCCTGCCCAAGGCGGAAAGGCCGGCCGATATTGCCTCGCTGCACCAAAGTTGCGAAAAACCGGTCATCGCCGTCATAGAAACCGCCAAGGGGATGCTGAACCTGCCGCAACTGGCCTTTGCCGAGGGGCTGCACGCGCTCTCTTACGGCTGTATAGATTTGTCTTCGGAATTGGGCATCAGGTTGGGGTCTTTGGCGGCGGACGCGTTTTTCAACCGCCTGCGTACCGACCTGCTGCTGCACAGCCGTTTGAACAATCTGAATCCGCCGCTGGAAACTGTTTTTCCCGATTTCAACGATGACAAGGGCTTGCGGAATTTTGCCGCCTTTTGGCACGATATGGGGTTTGGCGGCATGATGTGCATACACCCCAAACAGGTCGCCATTGTCAAGTTGTTGCTGCAGCCTTCCGCCGAGACTTTGGATTTTGCCGAAAAGGTGGTCAGTGAGGCCGAGCGCAGCGGCGCGGGGGTTTTCCAGATAAACGGGCAGATGGTGGACATACCCGTTATAGAACGGGCGAAACGGTTGTTGGGCAGGGTGTCGTGAACGACTAAAATCCGGACCGCCGCGCAAGGTTGCGGGCGGTCCGGATTTTGGGTTCAGCGGGCGGCCGAATGGGAGGTTTGCGGGGCGTGGTGGCTGCCGGGCACGGACCGGGCGATATGGTGTTTTAGGAAATACACGCCGCCAAACAAAAGCACCACCGCCAAAACAATACCGGGCCTCATCAGACTACTTTCAAAATAACGGTGCAGGGTGTGATTTTAGCCCTTGCCGCCGCCCCTGCCGCCGCCGTCCTGACGGGCGGGCGGTTTTTTGTTCAGGCGGGCAAGCTGGCGCAGGGCGCGTGCCGCCATGCCCGCCCCTCCGGCCGCCAAAAAGAAATACAGCGGCCATAATACCAATTGCGGCACAAACCACAATAAGGCGGCAAGCAGCAGTACGGCCGTGCCTATGCTCAAATAGGCCCAAGCCTCGGACGGGGCGACCAGGCGCGGTTCGGCATCAAAGATGTGCCCCAACTGCGCGGCCTGGCGCACCATGCCCATCATTCTGCCGCCGCGCCGGCCGAAACGGTGCTTTTCGCGCTGCCGCAACAGGCGGATGCGCGCCCTTTCGTCTAAAACCAGTTCGGTGGAAAAGGCTAGGTCCTGCAAGAAAATCTGTTCCATGCGGCAGGCGGCGGCTTCGTCTTCGATTAGGATGTCCAATTCGCGGTTGAGATACCAGCTGGAGGGGTTGAGGTTGGTGCTGCCCACCCTGGCCCACAGGCCGTCCGCCACCGCCGATTTGGCGTGAAGCATGGTGCCGTTCCATTCGAATACTCTGACCCCCGCCTCCAACAGGCTGCGGTATTGGGTGCGCGATACCGTGCCTATCCATTTGATGTCGGAGGTGCGCGGCACGAGTATGCGTACATCTACGCCGTCCCGCGCCGCAGCGGCCAGGGCCCGGACATACAGGCCGGTCGGTATGAAGTAGGCATCGGTCAGCCACAGGTTGCGCCGCGCCATGCCGATAAGGTTCAAATCCAGCCTGAGTGTGCCGGTGCCGCCGGGCGTGGCGGCCGATACGCGGGCTTTGCTTTGTCCGCAGGGGGCGGGGCTGCCGCCGCCGTCCGGCATCACGCCGCCCAGCAGTTTCAGGGTGTCGGCAAAGGCCGCCCAAACCCCGCCCACGACTTCGCCGCGCAAACGCAATCCCGTGTCGCGCCATGCCGATATGCCGCGCGCGGGGTCGCCCTGCCATGCGGCCGAAATGCACAGTCCGCTGACAAATGCGGTTTCCCCGTCTATAATCAGTGATTTGCGGTGGTTGCGCGATTCCAGCCCCACTATGGATGTCCAAGTCGGCGGGTTGTAGGCGTATACCCTCGCCCCCGCCTCCGCCAGTGGTTGGAAAAAGCCGCGCAGGCGGGCGGAAAGGCTGCCCAGCCAGTCATACACCAGTATGACTTCCACGCCCTGTTGGAGTTTGTCCAGCAGGATTTGCCGGATGCGGCGGCCGAAGTCGTCATCGGCTATGATGTACATTTCTATGCAGATATGGCATCGGGCGGCCGATAAGGCCTCTTCCCAGGCGGGGAAGTTTTCGGCGCTGTCAAGCAGGATGTCTATGCTGCTGGCTTTGCGCGCATCCGTGCCGCACGCGCGGGCGAAAAGCCGCGAGGCCAAATCCTCACGGGTTTCGGGATGACGGGTGTTCATCGGTTTTCCTTGATATGCGGCATATGGTGTTTTTATGGTTGTTTTTTATAAAAAAGCCGCCTGAAACGGGTTTCAGACGGCCTTTTTGCCCAAAAAACCTCAATCCAACTGCAAAACGGCCGAAGTATAAACGTTTTGCACATCGTCAAGGTTTTCCAGCGCGTCTATCAGTTTTTGCATCTTGACCGCCTCATCCCCCGTCAATACGGTTTCGTTTTGCGCGCGCATGGTAACGTCGCCGTCTTCGGCTTTGAACCCCGCCTCTTCGAGTTTGGCCTTGACCTGCGCCCAATCGGCCGGGGAAGTGATGACTTCGATAATGCCCTCCTCATCGGTTATCACATCTTCCGCACCGGCCTCCAGCGCGGCCTCCATCAGCGCGTCCTCATCCGCACCGGTAAAGACCAAATAGCCCTGATGGGCGAAATTGAAGGCCACGCAGCCGTCCGTACCCAGATTGCCGCCGTTTTTGCTGAACGCATGGCGCACATCGGCCACGGTGCGGGTTTTATTGTCCGTCATACAGTCCACCATCAGGGCCGCGCCGCCTATGCCGTAGCCTTCATAGCGCAATTCTATATATTCCACGCCCTCGAGGTTGCCCGTACCCTTGTCTATGGCGCGCTGCACATTATCTTTGGGCATATTGCTGGCCGCCGCCTTGTCCATGGCCAGGCGCAGGCGGGGGTTTGCGCCGGGGTCGCCTCCCCCCAGCCGCGCCGCCACGGTGATTTCCTTAATCAGGCGGGTGAAGATTTTGCCGCGCTGCGCATCGGCGCGGGCTTTTTTATGCTGGATGTTCGCCCACTTGCTGTGGCCTGCCATAATCCTATCCTTATACATTGTCGCGGCCGGCTTGGGACAGACGCGGCCCGCGTGGTAAAAGGCACGATTTTAACACAGGCTTGGCAGGCGAAAAACAACATCGGAAGCGTTTGAAAGCAGCGCCGCCGCCCCGCTTCGTTTAAAATGGCCGTTTTTTTTGCAGGAGCAGCCATTATGCTGGCAGTCATAGGGGGCAGCGGCCTGAGCCGCATACCCGAACTCGAAATCCAAGAACGCCGCATCATACGCACCCCCTACGGCCTGCCCGCCGCCCCGCTTCTGGCCGGGCGGGCGGGCGGGCGCGACATCGTCTTCCTGGCCCGCCACGGCATGAACCACGCCCTTGCACCGCACGAAATCAACTACCGCGCCAATATTTGGGCTTTGCGCGAAATGGGAGCCACGGGCATAATTTCGGTATCGGCCGTTACCGCCGTCCACCCCGATTTCCCCGTGGGCGCACTGGTTCTGCCGGACGACCTGATAGACTACACCTGCGGCCGCGCCTCCACCTTCTTTGAAAACGACAGCCGCGAGGCCGTGCATACCGACTTTACCGAACCCTACGACCACACCTTGCGGCAAACCCTGCTGCAATATGCGGACGGATGCGGCATAGGGCTGCTGCCGCACGCCGTATACGGCTGCCTGCAGGGGCCGCGCACCCCCACCCGTGCCGAAATCCGCCGCCTGCACAAAGACGGGGCGGATATTTTCGGCATGACGGGTATGCCCGAGGCCGTATTGGCGCGCGAACTGAACCTGCCCTATGCCCATTTGTGCGGCATCACCGCCCGCGCGGGAGAGGCACTGCCCGCCGAGGCGCAAAGCCGCCAGGCGCAAGACACCGTCAGCCAAATCCGCCGCCTGCTGACCGGAGGGGGGGATGCCTGAAACCATGCGCCCCGACCATGCCGCCGCCTGGATTTTCGGCCGCCCCCTCACCGACCTCCCGCCCGACCTGTTCATCCCGCCCGACGCATTGGAAATCGTCCTCAACAGCTTCCAAGGCCCGCTGGACCTGCTGCTCTACCTGATACGCAGGCAAAATATAGACGTACTCGACATACCTATGGCGGAAATCACCGGGCAATACCTGCACTACATCGCCCAAATCGAAGCCCGCCAACTCGACCTGGCGGCCGAATACCTGCTGATGGCCGCCATGCTGATTGAAATCAAATCGCGCCTGCTGCTGCCGCGCCCGCCCTCGCCCGATGAGGAAGAAGCCTCCGACCCGCGCGCCGAACTGGTGCGCCGCCTGCTGGCCTACGAACAAATGAAGCTGGCGGCCTGCCGGCTGGACGAACTGCCCCGCGCCGGCCGCGATTTCGCCTGGGCGCTGCTGCCGCTGGAAATCGCCGCCCAAACCGAATTGCCCGAAGTGCAGGCCGCCGACCTGACCCGCGCCTGGCTGGCCATCCTGTCGCGCGCCAAACACAACCAAAGTCATGCCGTAATGCAGGAGGCCCTGTCCGTGCGGGCGCAAATGAGCGCGATATTGCGCCGCCTGCACAAAGCCCCCTGCCGCTTCACCGACCTGTTTCGGGCGGAACAGGGCGCGGCCTACCTGGTGGCAAACTTCATCGCCCTGCTGGAACTGGCCAAGGAAGGCCTGATACGCGTGGTGCAAAACGAATCCTGCGGCCATATCGACATTTTTCCGCAAGATGACGACCCCGGGGAGGCGGACGGAAACACACGGCCCGAATGAGGGACAAACCGGAAGCCGCAGCTTAGGGGCGGCCGCATCCGCACAATGCGGCATATGGCCGCTTAAAACCGCCGCAAGGCGGAATGATAACCATCAAGCAGTATTTGAATAAAAAAGACTTGAAATATCAATATAAGCCCTAAAATGCCCCCTATCGGGCAAAACCCGTTTCCCAACCACCGATAAGGAGCAACATTATGAGCATCAACATAGGCATGACCGACACCCAACGCCAAACCATAGCCCAGGGCCTGTCCAAAGTATTGGCCGACACCTATTCCCTCTACCTGAAAACCCACAATTACCATTGGAATGTGGAAGGCCCCATGTTCCACAGCCTGCACACCATGTTTGAAGAACAGTACAACGAGCTGGCGCTGGCGGTGGACGAAGTTGCCGAACGCATCCGCGCGCTGGGTTTCAAAGCACCCGGTTCTTACGGCGAATTTGCCAAACTGACCTCCATCCCGGACGGCAAAAATACCCATGATGCCAAAACCATGATCAAGGAATTGGTGGAAGGGCAGGAGACGGTGGTCCGTACCTGCCGCGAACTCTTCCCCGCCGTGGACGAAGCCAATGACGAACCCACCGCCGACCTTTTGACCACGCGTATGCAGATACACGAAAAAACCGCCTGGATGTTGCGCGTGCTGCTGGAAAAATAAACGACAAACACAAAAAAGCCGTCTGAATACCGGTTTCAGACGGCCTTTCCCATTTCCGCAACTATCAAACCTGCCGCTTATCCAATGCCGCGCGGATAAAGGCGGTAAACAAAGGATGACCCTTCCTGGGCGTGGAAGTAAACTCCGGATGGAACTGGCAGGCAAAAAACCACTTGTGTCCGGGCAACTCTATAGTTTCCACCAAACGCTCGCTGCCTGCCGACACCCCGCCGACCACCAAACCGGCCTGTTCCAAAGCGGGCAGGAAATTATTATTGACCTCATAACGGTGGCGGTGTCTTTCCTTAATGCGCCCGCTGCCGTAAATACGGGCGGCCAGGCTGCCGGGCGACAACTCGACCTCCTGCGCGCCCAAACGCATAGTCCCGCCCAAATCGGCATGTTCATCGCGTTTTTCCACACTGCCGTCCGCCGTTTGCCATTCGTCTATCAAAGCGACCACGGGATAAGGCGTTTTCGGATTGAACTCCGTGGAATTTGCCCCGTCCATACCGGCCACATCGCGGGCATACTCAATCAGCGCAATCTGCATACCCAGGCAGATGCCCAGATAGGGGATATTGTTCTCGCGCGCATAACGCACGGCGGCAATCTTGCCCTCCACCCCGCGAACGCCAAACCCGCCCGGCACCAAAATAGCGTCCATGCCCTTCAACACCGACACATCGCCGCCGTTTTTCTCAATGGCCTCACTATCGACATAAGTAATCGCCACATCCGTTTCCGTGTGGATGCCCGCGTGTTTCAAAGCCTCGGTCAGCGACTTGTAAGACTCGGTCAAATCGACATACTTGCCGACCATCGCAATCCTGACGGTATGCTTGGGATTTTTGACGGCGCGCACGATTTTTTTCCATTCGGTCAAATCGGCCTGGCGCACATTCAACTGCAGCTGCTCGGTAATAATCGAATCTATGCCCTGTCCGTGCAGCATTTCGGGGATTTCATAAATACTGTCGGCATCATAACTGCCGACCACGGCGCGTTCCTCCACATTGCAAAACAGCGCGATTTTCCGCCTTTCCTCCTCGGGCAGCGGCCTGTCCATGCGGCAGATTAAAACATCCGGCTGAATGCCGATTTCGCGCAACTCCCGCACCGAATGCTGGGTGGGTTTGGTTTTGATTTCGCCCGCCGCCGCGATATAAGGCACATAGCTCAAATGGACGAACAAAGTATTATTGCGGCCAAGCTGGCTGCGCATCTGGCGGATGGCCTCCAAAAACGGCAGCGACTCTATATCGCCTACCGTGCCGCCGATTTCCACTATCGCCACATCCTTGCCCGTCGCGCCCTCGTGGATTCTGCGTTTGATTTCGTCGGTAATATGCGGAATCACCTGCACCGTGCCGCCCAAATAATCGCCGCGCCTTTCCTTGGTGATTACATTCTCATACACCTGGCCGGTACTGAAACTGTTGCGGCGGCTCATCGTGGCATTGATAAAACGCTCGTAATGGCCCAAATCCAAATCCGTTTCCGCCCCGTCTTCGGTAACGAAAACCTCGCCGTGCTGGAAGGGGCTCATCGTACCCGGGTCCACATTGATATAAGGGTCCAGCTTGAGCATGGTTACATTGAGGCCGCGCGATTCCAAAATGGTGGCAATGGAAGCGGCGGCGATACCTTTACCTAGGGAAGATACGACGCCGCCGGTTACAAAGATAAATTTCGTCATGGTGATACCGCTTTGTTGGAATGTGTGATTTTAACGAATTCGGCAGGCGGCCGCAATTGCCGCCCCCGCAAAAAAGGCCGGATTCCCCCATAGGAATCCGGCCCGGCCTTCATCAAAAATCCTTTAAGGGCTTCCCCTTGCGGCGGCGGCATCCGCCTGCTGCAAAGGGCGTTCAAACCCCCTATTCTTGGTCGGCGGGCGGCTGCTGTTCGGCGGCCGGTTTGTTTTCGTGTTGCAGGCTTACGGCACGGGCGGGGACTATGGTCGAAATCGCATGTTTGTAAACCATTTGGGTAACAGACGTGTTACGCAGCAAAACTACATACTGGTCGAAAGACTCGACCTGCCCTTGCAGCTTGATGCCGTTTACCAGGTAAATCGAGACAGGCACATGTTCTTTACGCAGGGCATTAAGGAAAGGATCTTGTAACATTTGTCCTTTGGCGGTCATATTGAACTCCATTTTTTTATAGGTGGTTTTGTTTATTGGGGAAACAAAGGCGGATTGTAACGATTATTGGGGGGTTTGGCTATGTTCGGAACGAATTAAATATATTCGACCGCCACGATTTCATATTCGCGCACGCCGCCCGGGGCGCGCACTTCGGCCACTTCGCCTTCTTCTTTGCCGATTAGGGCGCGGGCAATGGGCGAGCCTATGGAAATTTTGCCGTCCTTAATGTCGGCCTCGTCCTCGCCTACGATTTGGTAGCGCACCCTGTCGCCGCTTTCCAAATCCTCCAAGGTCAGGGTTGCGCCGAACACCACTTTCCCCTCGGCATGGATTTCCACGGGGTTGATAATGTGCGCCGAGGCCAGTTTGCGTTCGATTTCGGCAATGCGGCCTTCTATGAAGCCTTGGCGTTCCTTGGCCGCGTCATATTCCGCATTTTCCGACAAGTCGCCGTGCGAGCGGGCTTCGGCAATGGCGGCAATGACTTCGGGGCGCGCCACGCTTTTGAGCTGCTGCAGTTCGGCCTTCAATAATTCCGCACCTCGCCGGGTCAGGGGGATTTTTTTATGCATTTCTCTGCTTCCTTTTTTGGCGGTGTATCCCGCCCTATGTGCCGGAGCCTGTTGATCATTAACATTGCGGCGGCTTTTCCGCCAAAATCCGGCATCTGCCGTTTTTGACTAGAAAACCCGCTGCATCAGTCAAATGCCGACAGGCCCTGGGCGATAACAATAAAAAAGGCAAGCCGCGCACAGTGGCGGCTTGCGGGATGGATTTTGCTTTTTATTATACCAAAGGCGGCCGTTTTTGCAACTCAAACCGCCGTTTTGCCGTTTAAAACGGGATATCGTCATCCAAATCGTCCACCGGCTGCGCGGGGGCGGGCGGCGGCGACTGGCGGACGGGGGCGGCAGGCGGGGGGGCGTTGTCGTATGCGGCCTGTCGGGGCGCGGGCTGGACGGGCGCGGGCTGCTGCTGCCCGCCCGCGTCATAAGGCACGGTAGAGCCTCCGCCTTGGCGGCTGCCCAACATTTTCATTTCGTTGCCTATGATTTCGTAGGCGGTGCGTTCTATGCCGTCTTTGCCTGTGTATTTGCGGCTTTGGATGCGGCCTTCGATATACACCTGGCTGCCTTTTTTCAGGTACTGCCCCGCCACTTCGGCCAAACGGCGGTAGAGTGTGATGTTGTGCCATTCGGTACGTTCGGTTTTCTGGCCGGTCTGGCGGTCGTTCCAGGTTTCGCTGGTGGCTATGGAAAAGTTGCAGACGGCTTCGCCGTTGGGCATGTAGCGCACTTCGGGGTCGCGCCCCAGGTTGCCGATTAGGATTACTTTGTTTACAGACATTCGGTTATTCTCCGGAAATGATGTTTTTGGCCGCCGCTTCGTCAAAACCTTTTTGCAGTGCCTTTATGTAGACGGTTTCGCCGTCGCCGCTGAAGCTGACCTGCTCCACGCCGGCCACTTTGCCGAGGGCGAAGTGTAAGGCTTCCTGCCTGCCGTGCCAAGTATTTCCCACCCGCAGGGCGATGTTTTTCACCGGCTTGGGGGCGGGGCTCAAAACGGCGGACACCAGCCATAGGGCGGTCAGTGCGGCCACTGCGGCCAACACCGCGCCTATGCCGTGGTATTCCAGCAGGTAGCCCCCCGCCGCCCCGCCGCAAAACAGTCCGACCGACTGCAGGGTGTTGTATATGCCCATGGCCGTGCCTTTGAGGTTGGACGGGGCGATTTTCGACACCATGGAGGGCTGGCTGGCCTCCAATATATTAAAGCCTATGAAGTAAACTATCAGGCAGGCGGCAATCAGCCACAGTGAGGCCAGGGAGGCATATAGGAAGGATATTGCGGCCAGCACCAGTATGATTCCGAATACGAATACTTGTTTCAGTTTGTTGCGCGTTTCGCCCACGATAATCGCGGGCACCATCAAAATCAGACCCAGCAGGGTGGCCGGAAAGTAGATTTTCCAATGCGCCTCTTTGGGCAGCCCCAGTCCTTCCAATACGAAGGGCAGCGAGGTAAACAAGGCCATCATGCCGAAATGCAGGGCGAATATGCCGAAGTTCAGGCTCATCAGGCGGCGGTCGGCAAATACTTCGCCCATGCGCGCAGGCTGGGCCTGTGTGTCTTCGTGCAGTTTGGAAACGGCGGGGTCGGGGGTGATGAAGGCGACAACGGCTATGCTGGCCAAGGTCAGTGCGCCGGTCAGTGCAAACAGGCCGTTTACGCCGATTATGCCGCCCAACATGGGCGACAATACCAGGCTGGCGGAAAAGGTCATGCCTATGCTCAGGCCTATCATGGCCATGGAACGGGTGCGGACTTCCTCGCGCGTCAGGTCGGCCAGCAGCGCGGTTACCGCCGCACTCACCGCCCCCGCGCCCTGCAAGGCGCGCGCGACGACGAGCATTTCCAAAGTTTCGGCAGCGGCGGCCATGAAGCTGCCGCCGGCAAACACCAGCAGGCCGAAACAGATGGTTTTTTTGCGGCCGAAGCGGTCGGAGGCCATTCCCAGCGGCAGCTGCAGCAGGGCCTGGGTCAGGCCGTATATGCCGCTTGCCAACCCGACCAGCGTTTTGTTGCCGTCCGCCCCCGGCAGTCCATCGGCGTACAGTGCCAGCACGGGCAGTACCAGGAACATCCCCAGCATCCGCAGCGCGTATACGCCCGCCAGCGAGGTGCTGGCACGCCATTCGTCGGGAAACATCCGGGTTTGGTTTTCTCTTGCCATCTTCCACCTTTGCCAAAACAAACGGCCGTTGGGAAAGGCCGTCCGAAAAATCCGTCAAGGCGGCGGATTATACAGCATCATGCCGTTTTTTTTAGGGATTATTCCGCCTGCAAAACTCTGTTACAATCGCCGCCGCATCGGATAACCGCCGTTTGGGCGGCCACAGGCCCGGCAAGGGCGCAATCAGGTATTTTAAAGAAGAGGGAATATATGAGCAAAAAACGCGTCCTGACGGGCGTTACCACCACCGGCATCCCGCATTTGGGCAATTATGTGGGCGCAATCCGCCCCGCCATCCGCGCGGCGCAGAATCCCGATACCGAATCCTTCCTCTTCCTCGCCGACTACCACGGCATCATCAAATGCCACGAGCCGGAGCGGATTCACGAATCCACCCAAGCCGTCGCCGCCACTTGGCTCGCCTGCGGCCTCGACCCCGAACGCACCACCTTCTACCGCCAAAGCGACATTCCCGAAGTGATGGAATTGAACTGGATTCTGACCTGCATCACCGCCAAAGGCCTGATGAACCGCGCCCACGCCTACAAAGCCGCCGTGCAGGCCAATGTGGAAGACAGTCAGGAAGACCCCGACCACGGCGTAGAAATGGGTTTGTACAGCTACCCGATTTTAATGACCGCCGACATCCTCATGTTCAACGCCGATGAAGTCCCCGTCGGCCGCGACCAAATCCAGCACGTCGAAATGGCGCGCGACATCGCCGGCCGCTTCAACCACCGCTTTAAAGAACTCTTCACCCTGCCCGAAGTGAAAATCGACGAGAATGTCGAGCTTTTGGTCGGTTTGGACGGGCGCAAAATGTCCAAATCCTACGGCAACACCATTCCGCTGTGGGAAAACGACAAGAAAACCCAAAAATCGGTCAACAAAATCATCACCAACATGAAAGAGCCGGGCGAGCCGAAACAGCCCGACGAAAGCCCCTTGTTCGAAATCTACAAAGCGTTTGCCACACCTTCCGAAACCGCAGAATTTACCCGAATGCTGGCCGAGGGCCTGGCCTGGGGCGAAGCCAAAAAACTCTTGGCCGCCAAAATCAACGCCGAACTTGCCGAACCGCGCGAACGCTACAATGCGCTGACCGCCAACCCTTCGCAAATCGAAGACGTTTTGCAGGCGGGCGCGGCCAGGGCGCGCAAAGAAGCGCGCGTGCTGCTCGACCAGGTACGCGACGCGGTGGGCATACGAAGGTTGGGATAAAATCCAAGGCCGTCTGAAACCCCAGCCTTTGCCAAAAAAACCTTCAGACGGCTTGGGCCGCAAAACACAACCCCGCCATATCAAAACAAAGGAACAAGAAAGGAAAACCCATGATTTACGGCATAGGTACGGACATGGTATCCGTCAAGCGCATCGAGACCCTGTATAAAAAATACGGTGCGGCCTTTGCGGAGCGCATCCTTCACCCCGCCGAGCTGGACGAACTTGCCTCCGCCGCGCGCCCCGCCCACTTCCTGGCCAAACGCTTTGCCGCCAAAGAAGCCTTTGCCAAAGCGGTCGGCACCGGCATACGCGGCGAGGTCGGCCTGCGCCGCATAGGCGTGGGGCACAACCGCCTGGGCAAACCCGAATACATCTGCGAAGCCCCCCTGCAGCAATGGCTCAGGCAGCAGGGCATAGCCTGCGTACACCTGAGCCTGAGCGACGAAGAAGGCCACGTACTGGCCTTCGCCCTGGCCGAACGGGCCGCCTGAACACCACCCGGAGAACGACATGCAAAAAACCCTGCTTTCCCTATTATTGGCCGCGGCCCTCCCCGCCTTGGCGCAAACACCGCCGACCAAAAGCGAAACCGTCAAAGCCCGATACTGCCCCGAGCCTGCCCAAAGCGGCAAAGAATGCAGCAAAGTCGAAATCACCCGCCTGATATTTGCCGACAACCCCGGCCTCACCGCCTTTTCCGACCGCCTGTTGCGCGACAGCGTGAGCGACCTGAACCTGCCCGACTTCGACCAAAAACGCGTGCAGAAAGAATTGGAAAAAGCCGTAAACGAAACCAAAGACGAAGAAGGCTACCTGCGGCTGGAATACCAGGCCGAAAACACCCTGTTCGGCTATTCGCCCGACTACCTGACCATACGCAACGAAATGTGGATTTACGGCGGCGGCCCGCACGGCAACGGCGGCGACTATTACATCACCCTGCCGCGCCGGGGCGGCCTCAAAGCCCTGACGGCGGACGACATCCTGCTGCCGGGCAAAAAGGCCGCCTTTGTCGCCGCCGTCAAAGAAGCCCTAACCGACTACCTAAAGCCCGACACACTGCGGTTTGACTTCGACCAAGACTACAAAAACGCCAACTTCGACTGGTCGCCGGACGAAAACGGCCTATTTTTCAACTTCAACCCCTATTCCTTGGGCGACTACCTGACGACCGCCTCCTTCACCCTGCCGGCCGACAAACTGAAAGGCATCATCAAACCCGAATTCCTACAACAACTGAAAGCCTTCAAAAAAACCAAAGAAAGCAAATCAAATTAAGGAACAAACATCATGCAGGCTGGCTGGGTATACATCCTGACCAACGAGGCCATGCCCGACCTGGTAAAAATCGGTTACACCAAAAACCCGCCTCACCAACGCGCCAAAGAACTGTACGGCACGGGTGTCGCCCTGCCCTTCCGCGTCGTATACCAGGTGCGCTGTTACCGCTACCAACAGATAGAGGCCGAAGTACACCGACGGCTGGCGGACAAACGGCTCAACAACAACCGCGAATTTTTCGCCGTCTCCGTTGCCCAAGCCGTCAAAACCGTGCGCCGTTGCGCGGGCAGAAACCTGATTGAAACCGGCGATTTCCGCAACAGCCCCGCCCCGTCGGCAGCCGGGAAAACGCGCAAGGGCAAAAAACCATCCTCCGGACGCAAAAGGCGCATCCTGCTGATAACGGCCGCACTGGCTGCCGCCGCACTGGCCGCCCTATCCTATCCGGCCTTGCACCGCACCGTTTACGGCTACCGCACCGCCGTTATAGGCAGATATGACGTAAACCTGCGCCATTGCGCCTCCACCCTATGCCCCGTCGTCGCCGTACTGCCTGCGGGGCAAAGCCTGAAAATCGACCGCCGCCGGCAAAAAAACGGCTGGATTTTTGCCGAATTTTCCGGCCCCCTCTGCCGCCCCGCCCCCGCCCCCTGCCAAACCAAAACCTATGCCGAAGTAAGCGGCTGGCTGTATGCGGCCAATTTGGCGGACGGCGGGATGCAAACAGACTGACCGCCCCCGTCTATAGCAAACATACTTAATTTTAAGTACAGCATGCCGTCAAATTCCGGCCTTCCCGCGCAGATGGGAATCCATTTTTGAATTTCAAAAACTGTTTTTCAAATCAAGGTTACTCTGGTTTACGATGGATTCCCGCCTGCGCGGGAAGGCCGGAAACCGGTAAGCTGCGTATCAAAAACAAAGTAACTTATCTATAAAATTCAATTACTTTATACTTTTCAAGTATAAACCGCCGTTTCAGCCTTATCATCCCCCAGCACCTCCCCGAAATAATCTGCCGCCGCCCTCACGCCCGGGCTGCGGCGCACGTCCTCGTGCATGACCAGGAAAAGTTCCGCCGCAAATTCGGGCGGCGGCGCGTCCGGATTGGGCGAGACGGCGCGCAGCCTGTCGGCGGGGGAAACGGCGAAGTCGGGCAGGATGCCTATGCCGATTTGTTCGCACACGGCCTGTTTGACGGCGGCAAAATCGTTGCTGACCAAGGAAATATCGGCATCTTCGCCGATTTGGTCGGCAAACCAGCGGGCAAAGCGGGTTTCTACGGCAATTTGCACAAACTGCCAATCTTCGCGGCGGATGGTTTTCAGGTATAGCAAACATACTTAATTTTAGATACACTTTCGAAACAACCAATCGATATCGT
>JAUMUU010000143.1 GCA_030530545.1 Neisseria sp.
TGAAGGGCGGGGTTTCAACCGTTAAGGAAATTTTGATGAACAAAATCATCCCGTCCGCCCTGGCTGCCATTTTCCTTACCGCCTGCGCCATGAGTGCCGATCGGCAAAGAGAAACCGAGTGGGAAGCGCGCCAACAAACGGAAAAACGCCTGCACGGCATCAAAGACCACACCGTCAGCCCGCAGGAAAATACATCGTTTGACCGCCAAATACGCCAAAACCGGCAACAACAGGGATATTAAAGACCGGCACAACAGCTTATCAAAAGAGAAAAAAACATGTTTCAACACACAGGGCCGCACATAAGGCGCAGCCCTGTGTGTCGCCCTGATTCGGAAGGGGTTGCGCCCCTCCCGAACAAACCCGAATCCTGCCGCCCTGAAGGGCGGGGGTTCAACCGTTAAGGAAATTTTTATGAAAAAACAAATCATCGCATCCATCCTGCCCGTTCTGCTGCTGGCGCAAACCGCCTGGGCCGAACCCAAATCCGAAATCGTACGCATCAACCCCCCGCCCGTCCGCGAACCGTCCTGGCAGCCGTCGAAAAACGCCCTGCCCGAAAACATGCGCCGCGAGTTGGGACAGGCCGCAACCCTGGTACAGCAACACAAAGGCAGCCAGGCCCTGCCCATATTGGACAAACTGGTCAAACAGGCCGATGCCGAATTGAAAAAACACAAAAATGTCAGGGCGGCCGGCAACGAAGTACACGCCTTATTGCTGCTGGCCGAAGCGGCAAACAGCAAAAAAGATACCGAAGTCCTGCCTGCGGAATGGCTGATGCCGCGTTATGTGCGCGCCTTTGTCTATGTCGAACAAAAAGACTACGCGGCGGCGGCCCGCGACTTGGATAACATTTTGGCCGTCGCCCCCTACGAACCTCAGTTTTTGGGCGAGCGCGGCCAAGTGGCCAACGCGCAAAAAGACTTTGCCGCCGGCGAAAAAATATTCAAACGCCTGATTGCGGCGGCCAAAACGCTGTCCGATAAAACCCAATCGGTATATTTTCAGGGCATGGCCTTGCGCGGCCTGGGCTATGCGGCGGCCGAGCGCAAACAATGGCAGGCGGCCGAACAATACTACCGCCAAGCCTTGAAGCTGAACCCGAATGACCGTACTGCGAAAAACGAACTCGTGTTCTTGTTGGAACAGCAGAAGAAATAGTGAATTAAAATAAAAATGAGGCAAGGCTAGGCAACGCCGTACTGGTTTTTGTTAATTCAATATACATAAAGGGCGTTGGCAGGGACTCAGCCTTGCAATTTTAATCCACTATACTTTTCCGCCCGGCCGCAAAAGTTAGGGCTGCTGAGCCGGGCGCATGACGACCATGTGCCGCTCGGCTTCCAGCATGGGCACGGTGATTTTTTCCACTTTGACCACTTCTATGCCCTCGGGCAGGTTTTCCAATTCCTCATAGGGGTATACGCCCTTCATGGCCGCCCAATAGCCGTTTTCGTTCAATAAATGGCCGGTCAGGCTGACAAAGTCGCCCAGTTCGGCAAAGGCGCGGCTGGTAACGACATCAAATTTCGTCCCCCGCATGTTTTCCACGCGGCCGGCCGATACTTTCACATTGCCCAAACCCAACTCTATGGCGGCTTGCTGCAGGAAGGTGGTTTTTTTGGTGTTGGCATCCATCAGGGTGATGTCCAAATCCGGGCGGCAGATGGCGGCGGGTATCCCCGGCATCCCCCCGCCCGAACCGACATCGGCCAGCGTGGCCGCCTGTGCTATGTGGGGCAGCAGGGTCAGGCTGTCCAGGATGTGGTGGCTGATGATGGTCTGTTCGTCGCGCAGGGCGGTCAGGTTGTAGGTTTTGTTCCATTTTTTCAACAGCGCGACATATTCCAGCAACAGCAGTTGCTGTGCGGCGGTCAGGTCCAGGCCCAGCGATGCCAGGCCTTGCTGCAGTTTGTGTTTGTTGTCCATGACGGTATCCGTTTTTGATATAGGCGTAATGGTAATGGAAAACCGCCGCCCGGGTTGTGAAATGTTTGCGCGGCCGTCTGAAAAGCGATTCATACAACCTGCCGTTTTGCCCCTGCCTGCCGGGCAGCCTTGCGGTTGGGCCGCAAAAGGGCGGGCGGTTTGCTATACAATACACCCCCTGTTCCCGCCGACCTGACCCGAAACCATGACCGAACCCGTTTACATCCCCCTGCGCCTGCATACCGAATACTCCGTTACCGACGGCACCGTGCGCCTGAAGGAACTGGTGGCCAAAGCCGCCGCCTTGGGGCTGCCCGCCTTGGGCATCAGCGACCTGATGAACGAATTCGGCCTGGTCAAATTCTACAAAGCCTGCCGGGGCGCGGGCATCAAGCCCGTGGCTGGCGTGGATGTCCGCATAGAAAACCCCGACCGGCCGGGTCAGCCCTTCCGCGCCCTGCTGCTGGTGAAAAACCACGCGGGCTACCTGCGCCTGAGCGAACTGATTACGCGCGCCTTCACCCGCCAGGAAGAGGGACTTCTGCCGCAGCTAAAACAGGCATGGCTGGCCGAGGGCGGCAACGAAGGGCTGCTGTGCCTGTCGGGGGCGCATTACGGCGAAGTCGGCGCAAACCTCATGAACGGGCATGAAGACGCGGCGAGGGCGGCGGCGCGCAAATATGCGGATTGGTTTCCGTCCGGCTTCTACCTGGAGCTGCAGCGCCTGCCCGAACGCCCCGAATGGGAAAACTCGGTGAGCGGCAGCGTGATGCTGGCGCAGGAACTGGGCCTGCCCCTTGCGGCCACCCATCCGGTGCAGTTTCTCGAACCCGACGACTTTCAGGCGCACGAAGCGCGCGTATGCATAGCCCAAGGGCGCATCCTGGCCGATAACAAACGCCCGCGCGAATTTACCGCCGGCCAATATTTCATAGGCGCGGACATCATGGCGCAACGCTTTGCCGACCTGCCCCAAGCCCTGCAAAACACAGTCGAAATCGCCAAACGCTGCAACCTGACCCTGACCCTGGGCAAAAACTTCCTGCCGCAGTTTCCCACGCCCAACGGACTATCCCTAGACGACTACCTGACCGAACTGTCCAACCGGGGCCTGCAGGAGCGCATGGCCAAACTCTATCCCGATGAAGCCGAAAGGGCGGCCAAAATGCCCGAATACCAGGCGCGGCTGGATTTCGAATTGGGCATCATCATCCAAATGGGCTTTCCCGGCTACTTCCTCATCGTGCAGGACTTCATCAACTGGGCCAAACAAAACGGCTGCCCGGTCGGCCCGGGGCGCGGTTCGGGCGCGGGCAGCCTGGTGGCCTATTCCCTGAAAATCACCGACCTGGATCCCCTGAAATACGCCCTGCTGTTCGAACGCTTCCTCAATCCCGAACGCGTGTCCATGCCCGACTTCGACATAGACTTCTGCCAAAGCAACCGGTGGCGCGTCATCGAATATGTGCGGGGCAAATACGGCGCGGACGCGGTCAGCCAAATCGTAACCTTCGGCACGATGTCGTCCAAAGCCATCATACGCGACGTGGGGCGCGCGCTGGACCTGCCCTTCCCCATGTGCGACAAACTGTCCAAACTGATTCCGCTGGAGGCCAACAAACCCTTGAGTTTGGACAAGGCCATGGAGGCAGAACCGCAAATCGGCGAACTCATAGAGGCCGAAGACGCGGGCGAACTGATCGTATTGGCCAAAAAACTGGAGGACCTGACGCGCGGCCTGGGCATGCACGCGGGCGGCGTATTGATTGCGCCGGGCAAAATCGCCGACTTCTGCCCCGTCTACCAGGCCGATGCCCATGCCGCCCCCGTATCCATGCTGGACAAGGGCGATGTGGAAGACATAGGCCTGGTGAAATTCGACTTTCTCGGCCTGCGCAACCTGACCATCATAGAAATGGCGCAAAACCTTATCCGGCAAACCGGGGGCGGCATAGTCGATGTGAACCATATTTCCCTGGAAGACCAGGCCGCCTACAAAATCTTCCGCGATGCGAACACCACCGCCGTCTTCCAGTTCGAATCGACCGGCATGAAAAAAATGCTGAAGACGGCGCACACCACCAAATTTGAAGAACTCATAGCCTTCGTATCGCTCTACCGCCCCGGCCCCATGGACAACATCCCCGACTTCGTGGCGCGTATGAAGGGCGAACACTTCGAATACATACATCCCCTGTTGGAATCCGTACTCGAGCCGACCTACGGCATCATGGTGTATCAGGAACAAGTGATGCAGGCGGCGCAGATTATCGGCGGCTACTCGC
>JAUMUU010000144.1 GCA_030530545.1 Neisseria sp.
TGCAGCCGCAGGAGTTTTCCACGCCCTGCGGCCGAATTGTTTTTTGCCTTACGCCCTAAGGACATCCGCCCATGCAACGCCGCCTCTGCCTGTTTTTCCTGCCGCTCTGTACAGTCTGCCTCGCCGACCCGTCCGACGATGCCGCCGACGAACGCCGCCGCCTGTTGGACGAAAGCGGCCGCCAGTCGCAGCAATACCGGGAAAGCGGTTGGCTGGGCGGGGAAAACGCAGGCGGACAGGTGGACGACGACGACGGTTTTATTTCGATAGGCGGCGAAATCTATCAGGTCGGCAATACGGCGGAAGAGTTGGAAAGTGCGATATATCACGCTTTAAACGCGCAACAGTGGAAGAAGGTAAGGCAGTTTGCCGCCCGTTATGCCGGGCTGCCGCAGCACAAGATTGCGCTGCTTTATTTGGCCGACGCGCTGGAAAAACGCAGCGCGGGGGATTTCCGCGCGGCGGGGAAGGATTTTCAGGCGGCTTTGGAAGCAGAACCCGAAAATCCCCGCCTATTGCTGGAAGCGGGGCGTTTTTATGCCGAAGACAATCAAAACAAAGAATCCGCCGCCGTGTTTCAAAGGGTTTTGGCGGCGGACATTCCGGACGAAACCCGCCCCATTGTGGAAGGTTATTTGGCCGAACTGGACAAACGCCGCCGCTGGCACGGCCAAATCGGTTTGGGCTACGGTTATAACGATAATGCAAACCAAGGCAACGGCATCAGCCAGTGCGTGTGGGAAATCGCGGGCATGTGCCTGATGGAGCGCACCCTGCCTGCGGCGGAGGATTCGACTTTCGTATCGTATAGCGCGGCCGCCGAAAAGGCCGTCCCGCTCAAAGGACACCACGGCCTGCGGCTGCGCGGCGTGTTGTACGGCAACCGCTACACGGAAAAAGACCAAGATTCCGCCATGCCCGATTACGGCTACCATTCGGGTTCGCTGTATGCGGGCTATGATTATGCCGATGCGCGTTCGGCCTTTTCCCTGCTGCCCTATTTGGAATACGATTTCCGCAACGGCCGCAGCCATTACCGCGCATTCGGCGCGGATGCCGACTGGTCGCGCACATTGTCCCCGCGTTGGCGCGCCAATGCCCGCGCGGGGGCGAAGAAAACCGCCTATGTCGGGGAAAGCAAAACTTATTTTGCCGATTTCAAACAATATGAATTGGGCGCGGGGGCGGAGTTTTCCATCACGGCGAAAAGCGGCCTGTTCGCCAACTTCGATGCCGCCCGCAAGGCCTATCCTGAAAAATCTTCCTCCGGCAAGGAATACACCGCGCGGCTGGGCGCATACGGGCTTTTTTCGGGCGGCACTTACCTGAATGCCGTCCTGCTCTACCGCCGCAGCCTGTATGACGCGGCAAGTTTCGTCAGCGACAACAGGCGGCGGCGCGACAAGCAATACATCATGATGGCTGCGGCGGGTTTTCCGCAATGGAATATCAAAGGCGTATATCCCGAACTGCGCTTCCGCCGCACCATCGCCCGCAGCAACGCGGTGTATTACCGCTACCGCCAAAACGAATGGCTGTTGAGTTTGAAATACCGTTTTTGAAACCGCAGGAAAAGCAAACGGCGGGTGCAAAAAGGCCGCCTGAAAAACAGGCGGCCGGCGGAAAACGGGGAAAACTTCCGATTAAGCCGCACTTACCTTATCGTGCAGGCGGCGGCTTTGCCTGAATTTAAACGCATAACCTGCGGCAACGGGCAACAGGAACAACACGCACTTAACCACCCACAACAGGGGCGAGGCCGTCCAATGGCCGCCGACGGCCGCCTTCCCTGCCGCATACCAGTCCCACAGCGGCCACCAGCACAGAGTCATCGCCCCCCAAAACAGCGGCCACACCAAACGGGTCAGGCCGCGCTGCCACAACATAAAAAACACGGCCGACCAAATCAGCGTCAGGGCGGCCACCAACAAAGCCGTATCGCGCGGCGGGTCCGCATAGGCGGCGGCAAAATAAGAAACCGCCACCCACAAGGCGGCCAGCACCGCCATAATCAACTCTTCGGGTCGTTTGAACATCGTTACTCCTTAACATTAACGGCAGACAGGGAAAATCCTTGCAATATACCGCAAAACCCGCTGTTTGGATATGATGTAGAATACGGCTTTTTATCGGGGACGACCGCCATGAGGCTGAACGACTTCCTAACCCGGGCCCAGCACATCCTAAACCGCCTGGATGCCCTGCTGCCGCCGGAAAACCGCGAACCCGACTGGCGGGCGGCCGCCTACCGCTGGCAAAAGGCAGGGCGCGGGGGCATATTGGAAAGCCTGCCCGCCCCGCACACCTTCCCCCTGTCGCTGCTGGCCGCCATAGACCGCCAAACCGCCCGGCTGGTACGCAATACGGAACAGTTTTTGTCCGGCCGCCCCGCCAACAACGTCCTGCTGACCGGGGCGCGCGGCACGGGCAAATCGTCCCTGGTCAAGGCCCTGCTGCACGAATATGCCGGACAAGGCCTGCGCCTGATAGAGGTGGACAAAGACGATTTGGCCACCCTGCCCGCCCTGTTGGGGATTTTGTCCGTCCGGCCGGAAAAATTTATCGTCTTTTGCGACGATTTGTCGTTTGAAGAGGGCGAGGGCGGCTATAAGGCCTTGAAAACGGCCTTGGACGGCGGCCTGTCGCAACGCTGCGCCAATGTGCTGGTGTATGCCACCTCCAACCGCCGCCATTTGATGCCCGAATACGCGGACGAAAATATCGGGCATACCGGCGGCGAAATCCACCCCAAGGAAGCCGTGGAAGAAAAAGTATCCCTGTCCGACCGTTTCGGCCTGTGGTTGGGTTTTTATCCTTTCGACCAAGAAGAATATTTGTCGGCCGCCGCCAACTGGCTGCAATATTACGGCATAGCGTGGGACGAAACCGCCCGCCTTGCCGCCCTCGATTGGGCGCAGACGCGCGGCAGCCGCTCCGGCCGCACCGCCTACCAATTCGCCTGCGACTGGGCGGGCAGGCTGCCCGAAGACAGGACGCTCTGATGCCGCAGTCGCCATCAGGCACGGGCGGCAAAAAGATTAAAGGGCCATGGTGGCAATCCGCCCTTTCCCTCGTGGACGGACCATCACCATGACCCTAGGCCGGGGCGGCTTATCCCCCGCCTTATTTTTCTCAATTATCGTAACTTCCCGTTACTGCGGCCTCGGCCAAAATATGCCCTTTCATCGCATAATGCAGGTCGTTGAAGCGGAAGCCCTGCGGCAGGTTTAGTTTGGTATCCAGCGCGTATACGGTCAGGTCGTAGCGGTGCGGGCAATTGGGCGGCGCCATCCCGCCGTAACAGGAAGCCTCTGCCGCGTCCACCTGCCCCAAGACGCTGGCCCAGCTGTTCGCGCCCTGCACATAGTCTCGGGCGGTCAGGCTTTCGTTTTCCGCCACGGAAGTGCGTTCCAAATCGGCAATCAGCCAATGTATCCACACAAAACCCGCCGCCGTTACCGCGTCTTTGTCGTCCAATACTACGGCAAATGATTTTGTGCCCTCGGGCGCGCCTTCGATTGTGAAGGGAATGGAAAAAGTCGGCATTCCGTTTGCGCCGAATTGGCTGCCCCGTTTGCCGTAACGGTCGGCAAATACGCCGTTTTCTATAGCCGAAGTGCTTACTTTCATCAAAATTTCCTTAATGGTTGAAACCCCGCTCTTCAGGGCGGTAGAATTTGGGTTTGTTTGGGAGGGGCGTAATCCCTTCCCAATCAGGGCGGCACACAGGGCTGCGTTTTATGTTCGGCCCTGTGTGTTGAAACATAGGATGTTCCTCACCGGTTGAAGCCCCCCCCGCCAGGGCGGCGGCATGGGGTTTATAGCGGATTAATCCGACTTGTGCAACGGTTCGGGCGCGCATCTTCCCCGATTTTGCCCGCCTTGACGCTGGCCGCCGCGCTGAAATAGAATGGGGAAGGTTTAGAGTCCGGATTCTAAAATGTGCTTCCGGCAAAATAAAAGGATCAACATGACCACTCAATTCGTCCCACAACACAGCTACACCAAAGAAGAACTGCTCTCCTGCGGGCGCGGCGAACTTTTCGGCGCGGGCAACGCGCAACTGCCGCTGCCCAATATGCTGATGATAGACCGCATCGTCAATATAAACAGCACCGGCGGCAAATACGGCAAAGGCGAAATCGTCGCCGAATTGGACATCA
>JAUMUU010000145.1 GCA_030530545.1 Neisseria sp.
GACGCGATTGCCAATTTCCAACGCGCCGGACTGGGCGACAGCAAATTCAAATACCACGATTTCATCCGCCAGTCGCTGCACAAAGAAGCCGCCGCCCATGTTGCCAGGTCCTACGAAATGGCGTTGGAAATGGATTTGGTGAAAACCGGCGCGTTCGGCGAACAAGGCATACGCATCGTCCGCAAATGGCATTTCGACCACCACGGCCGCTATCGGGAAGAGTTTAACGAACTGATGCTGTATTCATCCGACAAAGGCAGCCTGCAACCCGTTTCGGGCGAAGAAATCCAAGAATATTTGGAAGATTACGGCCTGCCGTCTGAATATTCCACTTTTTTCTTTTTTGACGGCGAACAGCTGGTCAATATCGCCAAGCAGTTCGGCGCGGGCGGCTGGATGAGCGGCGCGCTGAACAAGCTGTTGGGCATAGACCTGCTCAAAACCTTGCAGGCAGACGTGAAGGAATACGGGCAGAAACTGTACAGCGAAAAAGCGGGCGGCGAACAGAAAAAACAGCTTGCCGAAGCCGAACGCCGTTTTCAGACGGCTTCCGCAGAATTGGCGCGCCACACCGAAACCCTGCAACGGTGGCAGCGGCAGAAGCAGGAAGCCGAAGCGCGGCAGGACGATTTGCAGACGCGTTTGCGCGGCGCGGGCAGCACGCAGCATTCCAAAGAACTGATAGCCCAAATCGAACAGTGCGAAGCCGAAATTGTCCGACTGAACCAAAGCATTCAGGCAGCCCTGCTGGCATTGCCGCTTGCCCTGCTGCCCGAAAGCGATATTGCCGCCCTGAAAACGCAGCTTCACGGCGATTACCGCCGCCTGCTACACGAACAGGGCAAAGAGCAGAACGCGGGAAGGCTGGAAGAATTTTGGCAGGCGTTTTCCACCAACGCCAACACGCTGGAACTGCTGACCCCGAAAATCCTGCAAGACGAACTGCTCAAACGCGCCCTGCACGAATCGTGGAACGTGTTATTCGACAAACTGCCGTCCGATGCGTCCGACCCCATGCAGCACAATTATTTGGACGATGCGGGCTTTCAGACGGCTTTGGACAACATCGCCCGCATCACATCGCCCGACAACGACCTTGGCAGCCTGAACAAAGAGAAAAACCGTCAGGAAGCCAAACTGGCCGAACTCAAACGCCGCTACGAACAGCAGGAAGGCAGCCTTGCCGATTCCGACCGCCTGCGCGAAGAATTGGAACGTGTGCAGAAAGAACTGGCCGAAGCCAACCAAAAACTCGGCGGCGCGCAAAGCGGCATCGAACGCAGCCAAACCGAAGCCAACCGCCTGCAAACCGAATGGGAAACCATGCAACAGGCACTGATAGACAGCCTGCCCAAACAGCAGAAAGCCGAACGCGCCGAAGCCGTGTGCCGCCTGATAGACGGCTTGGCCGCACAACTGCGCCGCAGCAAACTGGACGCATTCCGCAAAACCGTAAGCAGCCTGCACGCAAAAATCGCCCACGACAAACAAATCGGCGGAATAGAAATCGGCGAAGACGGCAGCCTGTCGCTGTACAGCCAAAACGGCACGGCCATAGACTTCCAGCCGCTTTCGCACGGCGAAAAGAAAATACTGGTGCTGACCCTGATTGCCGCGCTGGCCGAAATTACCGACTACCAAGTCCCCTTCGTGGTCGATACCCCGCTCACATCCTTGGACACGCGCCACTGCGACAACCTGGTGCAATACTGGATGAATTTGAACCGCCAAGTAATTATCCTGGTGCAGAGTGCCGAAATCGGTTCGGCCGCCTATCAAAAACTTAAGGGGCGCATAGGCAAAAGCTACCTTATCCGCTCGCAAAGCCTGCAAGGCGGCGGCAAACGCGCCACCGTTACCCCGCATGCCTATTTCGAATAAAGGGAAACGCCATGTACGAATTAGACGACGACAAAATCTGCAACGACAAATACTGGGTAACGCTGACCGAAAACACCCACATCAAATCCAGCGGCGAAGCGGCAAAAATCCTGAAGCGGCTAGAAAGCGACGGCGTGCTGCCCAAAATGCAGAACCACGAATGGGCGCGGCTGTGCATCGCCTTCTGCTTTGCCAAAACCAAAAATGTTAAAGATTGGGAACAAAAACCCGGCATGGACGGCGGCTTGGAAATCGCATCCTTCAACACCTGCTTCAACCAGAGCGGCAAAAAAGGAGAAGAAAAATTTTGGCTCGCCTACATCAGCCAGCGTATGTTTAACGAAGCACCGGCACGGAAATTCACCAAAAAACACCTGTTTGCCTACATCCAACTGGCGTGGCACAACGGCGCGAAACTGCTGGAAGGGCGTTACCAAAAAGCTTTGGACTACTGCGACGGCAACATTGTGGAAGCCAAAAAGATATTCTTTGGCGAACTGGCCGGATTGGCGGCACAGCACAGGGAAGGCGGTTCGGACGGCGGTGCAGCCGTTACAGGCGGCTTGCACCCCGCCGACTCCGCCGCGCCGGAACAAAATTGCGCCAAGCTCAAAGACGCGCTGGACAAAATTGTCGGCAAGGGCGGCACGATACAGCCCGAATACGGCGGCGTGCGCTATGACTGCCTGCGCGTGCAGTTTGACCGCTATGTGGATTTGGAAAAATACCACGGCCAAATCTGTTCCGAATTGGGCATAGGCGATGACGAAATGCGCTGCGGACGCATACGCGGCCCGGCCAATACCTGGCACATCAACATCCTGCGCCCGCAAAACACCTGGCGGCAATACGGCAAGGACGAATTTCAGGACGTTTTGTCGCGCTATCCCGCCTTGGGAAAGCCGTTCAAACTGCCCGTGTGCATAGGTCTGGACGAAGGCGGCAAGCCCGTGTTTGAAGATTTCGCCACCGCGCCGCATACCATAGTCGGCGGCGAAACGGGGTCGGGCAAATCCGTATTGCTGCGTGCCATGCTTGCATCCCTGTTTGCGCTTGCCCCGCAGGATGAAACAGAAATCGCCATAGCCTATTGCAAAACCTATGCCGATTTTGCCGACTTTGAAGGGAAACCCAACCTGTGGCAGGGGCGCATCGTCAGTGAGGCGGAAGAAGCTGCCGAAGTGCTGGCGGGGTTTGCCGCCGAAATGGACGAACGTTACCGCCTGATGGACAGTTGCAAGGCTAAGGATATCGGTGAAATCCCGCAGGCAGCCCGTCCCAAGCATATTGTTGTGGTGATAGACGAACTGGCCGACCTTATCGATGTCAGCGGCGAAGCGGAAGGCCATTTGGTGCGGCTGGCGCAAAAAGCGCGTTCGGCGGGAATTTATCTGCTGCTGGCAACGCAACGCCCCGATGCGAAAACGCTCAGCGGCCGCCTGCGCGACAACCTGCCGACCAAAATTGCCCTGAAAACGGGCAAATGGCAGTCTTCCGAAATAATCTTGGGCGAACGCGGCGCGGAAAATTTACCCGCCAAAGGCGACCATCTGGTGAAATGGAACGGCGGCGCGGCGCGGTTTTTGCACGGGTATAATATCTGATTGCCTATACGGAATAATGTGTTGAAGGGATTTTGCAAGGTGAGGGCTGCTTTTCGGGCAATGCGTACTTTTCGGGCGGCAGGCAGTCCGCCGCTTTGTCCTGATTTGTATTCGTCCGCTATATTTCAGCCTTTCCGAAAACTGCGGATGGCCGCCAAAACCGCTGTTTCCGTATAAGGGCCTATGCTTGGCACGACTGAAGCACGCGGGCCGGCGAAGTTTAAGATTTCAATATGATGACGTTGGGCAAAGCCGGCGATATGCGCGCCTGCGGTTTCGGGCGGCGCGAGTGATGCGTCTATCAGCAAATAGGGCTTGCGCTGCGCGATACAGGTTTTCAGCGTCAGTTCCGTGCCGCTGCCCAAGGCGATTTCCGTGTGGTAGACAATCACAGTGGCATCGCTGTCTATGACATTTTGCCTGGTGCGTTTGCGGTAGCCGCCATCGGGCAGGGGCGTGAGCGGATAGCGCGGGTTTATGATGCCGTCCTCCGCCTGGCGGTCGGCAGGACACCAGCCGCCGCAAGCGATGTTTGCCGCCAAGGCCGCATCGAGCGCGCCGCGATCCACGCCCGTCTGCCCGCCGGAAACGATTTTGAACATGGGGAAAGCCTTTTTCAATGTTTGGGGTGGGATTATATAGCGGATGTTTCAACACATAGGGC
>JAUMUU010000146.1 GCA_030530545.1 Neisseria sp.
TTTGACCCACTAATATCATTCATGACGGTTTGAATTGACTGCCGTCATGGTTGCGGCCGGTAAAAACCGCTGTCAAAACCACTTGCTGTCCGATATTTTCCACCAAACCAACAGGGGCAGCACAAACAAGATGGAAAACAGGGCAAACAGCAGCCAAAAATGCAAAGGCTGTTTCTTCCTGTCGCACCATTGCGTACCGTTGCGGCCATTATAGGCTATTTTGCCGTTACGGATACCCTTGAACAGGTTGGCGGCCTGGTAAACCGCCAGATACAGGCAAATCAGGCCGGCAAACAACTGGCGCAGGATTTCCCAAAACATGGTTTCAGGACAGGCGCGCCACCGATTCTGCAGCCAAATCGCGCATGGCGCGCACGGCTTCGTTGTCGGGCAGGGCGTTCAGGCAGGCCGTTGCCTTATCCGCCGCCTCGCGGGCCTGCCTGATGCAATAGGGCAGTGCGTCGGAGGCGGCGATATGGGCGTGAATCTTGTCGAAATAACCCCGGTCTGCATTTTTCAATGCGGCGCGCACGTCGGCGGCGGCTTCGGCGCTGCCTTGGTTCATCAGGTAAATCAGAGGCAGGGTGGGCTTGCCCTCGGCCAGGTCGTCGCCTACGTTTTTGCCGATTTCGTCCGGGTTGCCGGAATAATCCAATACGTCGTCTATAATCTGAAAGGCCGTGCCTACATACATGCCGTAGTCTTTCAGGGCGGCCTCCTGCGCGGCATCCGCACCGGCCAGAATCGCGCCCACCTGTGCCGAGGCTTCAAACAGCTTGGCGGTTTTGTATTGGATGACCTGCAGGTATTGGGCTTCGGTGATGTCGGTGTTGCCTATGTTCATCAGCTGCAGCACTTCGCCCTCGGCTATGATGTTGGTGGCATCGGCCATTATTTCCAATATCTTCATGCTGCCCGAGGCCACCATCAGTTGGAAGGCGCGGGTGTATAAAAAGTCGCCGACCAATACGGGGGCGGCATTGCCGAACAGGTTGTTGGCCGTTTCCCGCCCGCGCCTCATGTCGCTCTCGTCTACTACGTCGTCATGCAGCAGGGTGGAGGTGTGGATGAATTCCACCATGGCCGCCAGCGAGTAGAGTTTGTCGTCGTCGTATCCCAATGCCTTGCCGGCCAAAATGGTGATAATCGGCCGCAAACGTTTGCCGCCCGCACCTATGATGTAGTTGCCTACCTGTACAATCAGGGCGGCCTGCGACTGCACCGCCTGACTGACGACTTTGTTTACGTGCGCCAAATCGGAAGCCAGGTTTTTTTGGAAATAGGGCAGGTTTTCAAGCATGATGGACCGAATACTGCGTTTGCGGACGGAGAAGACAAGTCGCCGATTATAGCACGTATGCCGCGCGAAAAACAGGTTTTGAAAATGCGTTTGACAAAACAGTGCGTTATCCGTAGAATCCGCCATTTCGCGCCTTGTGCGCGGATTTTTGAAACCCTTATCCTTTATGGAGTTGAGTATGTACGCGGTCGTAAAAACCGGCGGTAAACAATACAAAGTTGCCGTTGGCGAAAAATTGAAAGTAGAACAGATACCTGCCGAACTCGACAGCCAAATCGAACTGACTGAAGTTTTGATGATTGCTGACGGCGAATCTGTAAAAGTCGGCGCACCCTTTATCGCGGGCGCAAAGGTAACGGCCAAGGTGGTTGCCCACGGCCGCGGCGAGAAAATCCGCATTTTCAAAATGCGCCGCCGCAAACATTATCAGAAACGCCAAGGCCACCGCCAGAATTTCACCCAAATCGAAATCGTGGCAATTGCCTGATTGTTAATCAAGTTTAGGAGTATTTGACATGGCAAGTAAAAAAGCAGGCGGCAGCACCCGCAACGGCCGCGATTCCGAAGCCAAACGTTTGGGCGTGAAAGCCTACGGCAGCGAGCTGATTCCGGCAGGCTCTATCATTGTGCGCCAACGCGGCACCAAATTCCATGCCGGCGAAAATGTCGGTATGGGCAAAGACCATACTTTGTTCGCCAAGGTGGACGGTTATGTTGAGTTTGCGGTCAAAGGCCGTCTGAACCGCAAAACCGTCAGCGTCCGCCCCTATACCGGTGTGGAAGCTGAGGAATAAGCCCGCCCCGGCGCAAAAAAATGCCCGCCTGCAAACCAGGCGGGTTTTTTTGTTCAGGCAAACCAAAGGCGGTAGCAAACGGCGGCCAATATCAGGACGGCGGCAATCCAGTAGGGGAGTTTGTTCGCGGGCGGGTCATCATCGGTTTGTGTTTCCGAGGCCGCCTGGAACACTTCGGCCATGCTGGGGGTTTCGGGCAGTTCCTGCTGCAGGGTTTCGTTGTAGCGGCGGCGGTTTTCGGTGTCCAATAAGATGGCGCGGGCGGCCTGCAGTTGTTCCAGGGTTAGGGATTGGTGTTCGGCGTGCAGGGCGATGGCGCGTTCTATGGCCTGATGGTCGGCTTTGCGGCTGATGCCCAGTAATTCGTAATAATCTATCATGTTCCACTCCTTTGTTTTCGGCTTGCGCCTGATGCTGCCGATTATCGGCAAACTACGGCCGTCAGGCAAGGACGGACTATGCCGTTTGGGCGGAATTTCCGTCCGAACGCCTTATTTGCATTTTTGAACCAATTTGCACAATTCTTCATTGGATAAGGCAACCCTGTTGGAAGCTGCTTTTCCCGCCCAAAAGGCGGCTTCTTTTTTGCGGCCTTGTTGCAGATAGGTTATGGATAGGTTGTATTGCGCCACGGGGTGGCCCAAGGCTGCCGACTCGGCCAGCCATGTTTGCGCCTGTTGCGGGTCCAATGCGACCAGGGAATAGTATTCGTAAAGTTTGAAGGCGGCATCCTTGTCGCCCTGTTTCGATTTTTTGCTATAGAAATCAATTTCTTCATTAGAAAGGCCGAAGGTACTTGCGGTTGAGGCGGGCTGATTGCTCTCATTGTTTTGGCCGGACAAGGGGTTCTGCATCTTAAAAAACAACAGGTAGGATGATAATAGGGCGCATCCTATTCCGATTGTGGCGGATAGGTTTTTTTTGGACTTCATTACTCTGATAAATCAGGCGTTATTTGTCTATTTTCTGCAGGGCGGCCTGCGCCTTTTGGCGGTAGGCGGCCAAGCCTTCGCGCATTTCGCGCAATATTTCTTCGGCGGGTTTGGGCTGTTCCCATTTTCCTATGACTTTTTCTGTGGCATTTTGTTGTTCTGCCGATTGTTGTTTAAATTCTTGATAGGCACGATGTGATTTCTGCGATGTTTCGCGGGCGATGCGCGGCAGTTCCCTGTCTACGATTGCTTCGGCATGTTGTCGGGTGCGTTCGCGTTCTTTGCGGTTGGCGGAGCAATATTGTTTGAGGTCTTGTTGGGGCGCAGGGCCGTAATAGGGCATGGATTGGCCGTTGTCTTTCAAGGTGTTGATATAAGCGCCGCATTGCCGTACTTGGGGGTCGCTGATTATGCGTAAGGTATATAAATAGGTGAAATAGTCTGTGATATCGGTATTGCCTTGGCTGCATTGGTGTGCCGTAATGTCGAGCAAGGCCAATTCTTTGTGTATCTGGAGGCAGGATTCGGCTTGTGCGGCGGGTTGTTGTGCGGCGGCGGAAAGGGATAGGGCTAAGGCGAGCAGGCTTGGGATGGTCGGTTTCATCAAAATTTCCTTAATGGCTGCACTTGGGGGGGCGGAAGGATGGGCCGCCCCTTCCGGCAGGGCGGCATGTTTAGCCTACTTTGTCGCCCGGCTGCGCGCCTGCGTCCACATCCAAGAGTTTTAATTTTCCGTCTTGGGTGGCGGCACTCAGTATCATGCCTTGGGATACGCCGAATTTCGCCATTTTGCGCGGGGCGAAGTTGGCGACGGCGATGACCATGCGGCCGTTGAGTTCGGCAGGGTTGGGATAGGACGCAGCGATGCCGGAGAAGATGATGCGTTTTTCAAAACCGAAATCGAGGTCGAATTTCAGGAGTTTGGTGCTGCCTTCCACCGCTTCGCAGTTCAGGACTTTGGCGACGCGCATGTCGATTTTCATGAAGTCGTCAAAGCCGGCCTGTTCGGCGACTTTTTCGTATTTGCCCTCTTCAACGGGCGCGGTTGCGGCTATGCTTTGTTTGTTGGCTTCGATTAAGTCGTCCACTTGTTTTTGCTCCACTCGTT
>JAUMUU010000014.1 GCA_030530545.1 Neisseria sp.
TTTGCGGATTCGGATATTTTTCGGGCATGAATGCCCGACCTACGGCAGGGAAATTTTATGAAAAAACAATCTACCTTCCACGACCATCTGGTTTTAAACCGCTGGCTGCTGTCGCTGTTCCATAAAAGAGATTTGGCTACGCTCAAAGCGCAAATGGGCGGCGACGAATACGAAGGCGAAGCAAATGACGGCCAAAGCGGCTTTTTCCACCAACTGACGGGCGTTTTGTTTTTCGGCGAAGGCTCGGTTTTGTCGGAAGGCGATTTGCGCCGCTATGATTTGAATGTGTTGCGCCATTGGCGGCAAATCACGCAAAAGCGCAATAAAATCTACGGGCAGACGCTGAAACTGAAATATTTCCAATATTTGTCGCTGATATTCACCGAAATTTATTTGGACTGGTATTTCAACCGCAAAGACGCGCTGTTGCTGCAATTAAACCATACGTTGAACCGATACCGTCAAGAAATGGAAGCGCGCGAATCGGGTTTGAAGGAAAAGGACAAATCGAAAAAATTTGCCGACTTCCAAGCGGGCGAATTGAATACGGCGGCCTTTTGGAACGCCACGGGCAGCGGCAAAACGCTGCTGATGCACGTCAATATCTTGCAGTATTTGGATTATGCGGACAAAAAACCCGACAAAATCATCGTCTTGACCCCGCGCGAAGGTTTGAGCAGGCAACACGTCGCGGATTTGGCCTTGTCGGGCTTCGGCGCGGCTTTGTTCGATAAAAACGGCGCATCGCAACAATATTCGCTGGATTATTCTTCGAACAGCGTGAAGGTGGACGTGATAGACATCAACAAGCTGGGCGACAAATCGGGTGAGAAAACGGTGGCGGTGGAAACCTTTGCCGGAAACAACCTGGTGTTGGTGGACGAAGGCCACAGCGGTTCGAGCAAGGAAGACGGCGAATGGCTGAAACGGCGCGAAGCCTTAACCAAAGGTGGTTTTTCCTTTGAATATTCGGCAACTTTGGGACAGGCGGTGGCGGGCAAAAAGAACGCCTTGCGCGAAAAATACGCCAAATCCATCTTGTTTGACTATTCCTACAAATATTTCTACGCCGATGGCTACGGCAAGGAAAGTCTGATTTTAAACCTGAAAAAAGGGGCGTATTTCGCCGAACACGAAAAGCTGTATTTCACCGCCTGTCTGTTGTCGTTTTACCAGCAGATGTATCTGTATCAAAAACACAAAAGCAGCCTGCACGAGTGGAATATCGAAAAACCGTTGATGATTTTTGTCGGCAAAAGCGTGGCCGACAAGACAAGCAACAAGGAAACCGAAGACCAGAAAACGGAAAAATCGGACGTGTTCCGCGTGTTGGATTTTTTGGCGTTTTTCCTGAATCGGCGGCAACAGGCGGAAGGCTATCTGGCGGATTTGGTTGCCGACAAGGCAAGGCTTTTGGACGACGGGGACAACAATATCTTCCTGCGCCGTTTCGCGCCCTTGGCGGATTTTGCCGGCGATGCGGCGGCTTTGTATGACGATATTTTGCATTTGGTGTTCCATGCCCGAAACGGCGGCCGCCTGCAACTGAAACAACTGAAAAAGGCGGACGGCGAATTGTCGCTTTCGGTGGGCAATGCGCCCGCTTTTGGTGTGATTAATATCGGCGGTGCGGCGGATTTTGCCAAGTCGGGCGAAAAGTATGATGAATTTGATACGGCGGCGGACGAGTTTTCCGGCAGTCTGTTCGATACGGTCAATACGTCCGACAGCCGCATTCATCTTTTAATCGGTTCGAAAAAGTTTTCGGAAGGCTGGTCCAGTTGGCGCGTGTCCACAATGGGGCTTTTGAATATGGGCAAAAGCGAAGGCAGCCAGATTATCCAGCTTTTCGGGCGCGGCGTGCGGCTCAAGGGCAAAAACTATTCGCTCAAACGCAGTTTGGCGGGCGAACGCCCCAAGGGTGTGTATCTGGAAAAGCTGGAAACGCTCAATATTTTCGGCATCAATGCCGATTATATGGAAAAGTTCCGCGAATATCTGGCGGAAGAAGGCGTGAATTTGGAAAACGTCATCACGCTGAATTTCAAGGTGCAGCCCAATCTGCCGCAAGGGGTGAAACTTAGAACGCTGGCCTTGGACGACGAATATAAGGGCAACCGCAAAAAAGGCTTCAAGCGCAATATGAATGTGGATTTGTTCGACATTCCCGAACAATGGCGGGGCAAAATCAAGCCGCCTTTTGCCGTGTTGGACTGCTATCCGCGCGTGCAGGCCTTGGCCAGCCGTGGCAATAAGATGGCGCAAAGCAAGGACAGGCAGAAGCAGAGCGGCCTGTTAAACAGCCGTTTGTTTGATTTGTTTGACTGGGACAGGATTTATCTCACATTGCAGCAGCACAAATTGTGGCAGTCTTGGAACAATCTGCGGCTGGATAAAAAACGATTAAAGGTTTTCGCCGAACAAAACGACTGGTACAAACTCTATATCCCGCCTGCCGAATTGGCGGTGAAGTCCTTCGCCGATGTGCAAAAGCAGGAAGGTCTTTTGATTGAGCTGCTGCTGGGCTATGCCGATGCGTTTTACAAGGCGGTCAAAGCCGCTTATGAAGGGCAGTTTTACCGTGAAAAAACGGTGGACGAACAAAACGGTTCGCTGTTGGAAAAATATGAGTTTGCCTTCTATGAAGTCGGAGACGAAGCCCATGACTGCCGGAAAAAATTGGAAGATTTGAAAACCCGCGTGGAATCGGGCGACTTGGCGAAGGTGTTGGGCTGGCGCGACAAATATGCCGTCAATGATGTAACCGCCATTTGTTTTGCCCCGCATTTGTTCTATCCGATTATGGTGCTGAAAAACAAGGAAGCTTTGCCCTTCACTATGAAGCCTTTGTCTATGAACGAAGAGAGTGAAATCCGTTTTGTGAAGGATTTGCAAAAGGCGGCAGGCGAAACAGGCCGCCTGAAAGAATGGACTGGGGGCAAGGATTTGTATCTCTTGCGCAATGCGTCCAACAAGGCCAAAGGACTGGGCTTTGCGCTGGCAGGCAATTTCTATCCGGACTTTTTGCTCTGGCTGGTGGATAAGGAAAGCGGCAGGCAGTGGCTGACCTTTATCGACCCGAAAGGCATCCGCCATATGGATTGGGCGCATCCGAAATTCGGTTTGGCGGACGAAGTGAAAAAGCTGGAACAGTCTTTGCAGCTTGAAGATTTGACGCTCAACAGCTTTATTTTGTCCATCACGCCGTATAAGGGCTTGCTGGACGACGGCGCAGGAAGTCTATACGGCAAGACCGAAGGCGAGTTCCGCGAAAAACATATTCTGTTTATGGAAAACCAAGGCTACCTGAAAACCATGTTCGACATGATTTTGAACGGAGACGCGCCATGAACATTACGCCGCATCAGGCCAAATATTACGCGCACCAGCTTTTATGCCAAAAAAGCGGCGACGAGCGGCTGTCGCAGGCATTGTTTGAAGCGCAGGTGGATTTGCAGCCGCACCAAATCGATGCCGCGCTGTTCGCGCTGGAAAATCCCCTGCGCGAAGGCGTTTTGTTGGCTGACGAAGTGGGTTTGGGCAAAACCATAGAAGCGGGTTTGGTGCTGTGCCAGCTTTGGGCGGAACGCAAACGCCGATTGCTGGTGGTCTGCCCTGCCGCTTTGCGCAAACAGTGGCAGGCGGAATTGAAAGATAAATTCTCGCTGCCGTCTTTGGTGTTGGACAAGGCGGTTTTGAAACAGGAAAGCCGCAGCCTGACCGATTTTTTGTCTTCGCAGGCGGCCAAACAAGTATTGGTGGTTTCCTATGAATTTGCCGCCAAATGCGCGGCGGAAATCAATGCCGCCGGCTGGAATCTGGTGGTATTGGACGAAGCGCACAAATTGCGCAACGCCCATAAAAGCGGCAGCAAACAGGCGCAAACGCTGCTGGACGCATTTTCCGGCAGCCCCAAACTGCTGCTTTCGGCCACGCCGCTGCAAAATTCGCTGCTGGAATTTTACGGCCTGTCGCTGTTTTTGGACGGACATTTGTTCGGCGACAAAAAAGAATTTCAAAAACGCTTCGTCAATCAAGGCGATACGGACGAACTTTTGTCCCGGCTCGCACCCTATGTGAAGCGGACTTTGCGTAAAAACGTGTTGGAATACATCCGCTATACGCGCCGCCACACCATCACGCAAGACTACCGTCCGAATGATGACGAACACGCGCTTTATGAAGCCGTTTCGGCTTTTTTGACCAAAGAAGCATCCTATGCCCTGCCCAAACGCCAGCGGCATCTGACGGGATTGGTGTTGCGCAAGCTGTTGGCTTCTTCCATGCCCGCGCTTTTGGGAACGCTGGACGTTATCCGTAAAAGATTGGCCAAAATGCAGGAATCGGCGCAAAGGCCGTCTGAAAGCCTGTTTGCCGTACTGGGCGAAGATTGGGAAGACTGGGAAGAGTCTGACGATGACGAAGACGGCGATACAGATCCCATAGACTTCAAACTGCTGGCGGCGGAAATCGCCGAAGTGGACGGTTTCATCGACAAAGCCCAAGCCCTGACACATGACAGCAAAGCCCAAGCCCTGCTCACGGCATTGGCTACGGGTTTGCAAAGAATGCAGGAAACAGGCGCGGCGGACAAGGCAGTGATTTTCACCGAATCGGTACGCACCCAAGAATACCTGTTTGAATTTTTAAGCCGAAACGGCTACGCCGGGCAAATCGTGCTGTTTTCCGGCAGCAACAAGCACGCCGACAGCCAACAGCGTTACCGGGCATGGCTGGATAAAAACGCAGGCAGTCCAAATCAAATTGGTTCGCCTGCCGTCGATAAACGCACCGCGCTGATTGATGCCTTTAAAAATCAGGCGAAAATCATGATTGCCACCGAGTCCGCCGCCGAAGGCGTAAACCTGCAATTCTGCTCGCTGCTCATCAACTACGATTTGCCGTGGAATCCGCAGCGCATCGAACAGCGTATCGGCCGCTGCCACCGCTACGGACAAAAATCTGACGTGGTGGTCATCAACTTTCTCAACAGCCGCAACGACGCCGACCGCCGCGTACTGGAACTTTTAACCGAAAAATTCCAACTGTTTGACGGCGTGTTCGGCGCGTCCGATGAAATACTGGGCAAAATTTCAGACGGCCTGGACTTTGAAAAACGCATTGCCGACATCTACGACACTTGCCGCACGCCGCAGGAAATTCAGACGGCCTTCAACCGCCTGCAACAGGAACTGGAAAGCCAAATCGCCGAAACGCGGAAGCTGGCGGAAGAGCGGCTGTTGGCATATTTCGATACCGACGTGCACGACCGGTTCAAAACCCGTTTGCAGCAAACCCGCGAGCGTCTGGACGATTTTCAACGCTGGTTCTGGCTTGCCAGCCGCTTCGCCCTAAACAACTACGCCGACTTCAATCCGCAAAGCTACCGCTTCGACTTAAAAACCGCCCCCGAACCGCATTTGCATTTGGGCGCATACCGCCTGCTCAAAGACAGCGACGAAAACGAAACCGCCGCCCTGCACCGCCCGAATACCGATTTGGGACAATGGTGCATAGACCAATGCAAAACCGCCGCCACGCCGGCCGCCGAAATCGCGTTTGACTACGGCGGTTTCAGCGGCGGCAAAATCAGTATTTTGGCGCAAAACCAAGGCAAAAGCGGCTGGCTTTCGGTGGAAAAACTCAACATCTCTTCCCCAACCGACACCTTCGAAACTCTGCTGTTTACCGCCCGTACCGACGACGGCGAATGGCTGGACAACGATTTTTGCCAAAAACTGCTGCTGCTTGAAGCAAAACAAACCGGCCAAGCCCAAGCCGTCCCATCCGACATCACCCAAAGCGCCGAACTGCAACGCGACAGCTACTTCACCCGCTACCAAGAACAAAACAGTCAACATTACCGCGAGCGTGTTTTACAGTTCGACCGCTGGGCGGACGATCAAAAAACCGCCTTGGGCAGCGAATTGGAAGCCGTAAAAAGCGAAATCAAAGCCGCCAGACGGGAACGGGACTTGGCGCTAAACACCGCCGAACTGGCGGCATACGAAGACAAAATCCGCAAGCTTGAACTGAAAAAGCGCCGCCTAAGGAACGAACTGGAAGACAAAGAAGACAAAATCGACGAAAAACACGAAGCCTTAATCAAAGAACTGCGCCGCCAAACCGCACTCGAATGCGGACAGGAAACTTTGTTTGCAGCCAAATGGGAAATTGTGTAAATTGCGCCTGCGGCCGTTATACCCTTAACCAAACAGCCCGTCTTATCCGAGTAACCCACACCCGAAAGGAACGACAATGAACTTCAGCAACCTGCTCAACCAAGTATTAGGCGCGGTACAACAAAGCGGCAACAAAGTCATGGACGAAAAAAACCCGCTCAACTCCTTTGGCGGCGGCGCGATTATAGGCGGGCTGGCATCCATGCTGCTGAAAAAAAGCAGCGCCCAATCCCTGCTGAAAACAGGCTCGGCGGCCGCCCTGGGCATGATGGCCTACAAAGCCTTCCAAAACTGGCAGGGCGCGAAACAGGGCGGCACAGCCCTGCCCGAAACCGCCTTTGCCGCACAAGGGCGGCTGGCCGAAGACCGCAGCCGCGTCATCCTGCGCACCATGATAGCCGCAGCAGCAGCAGACGGACTGATAGACGACTCCGAAAAACAACTCATCGCCCAAGAAGGCGGCGCGGATGCCGAAACCGGGCAGTGGCTGGCCGCCGAATACGCCCGCCCCGCCGCCATAGACGAACTGGCGCAGGCCGTAGGCGGCGACCAGGCACTTGCCGCCGAAGCCTATCTGGCCGCCCGCGTGGTATGCGGCGACCTGGCGCGCAGCGAAATCGTCTTCCTGTCGCGGCTGGCACAGGCCCTGAACCTGGACGACAAACTGGTAGAACAACTGGAACGCCAGCTGGGGCTGGCGCAATAAACACCATATAAACACCTTTGGAAAGGATACAAATGATGCGGCATCCCCTAAAAAACCCCGACCTGGCCGGATACACCTTCCTGAAAGTCATGTATGACGATGACTACTTTCCGCCCGAATTAGTACGCAAGGGCGAAGACATCCTGGTAGAACTCTGCCGAAAAATCGAAGCCGACCCGCCCCAAGACTTGGACGGACTCTACCTGCTCACCCACGAGGCTACAGAACGCTTCAACGACCTGGCCGAAGATTTTGACGAAGCCGAGAGCGAAATCGAAACCGTCGCCCGCGACACCATAGCCACAGACATGAAATATATCGCCGAAGTTTACGGCTTTGACCATGCCGATATAGAAGAACTGGTTGCCCCGCGCGAATGGTAAAAAACGCGCAAAAAGCCGCCCGGATACAAAAACCGGGCGGCTTTATTTTGCCGCAAGCCCGAGCCGCCTTACAGGCATTTCCAAGGCAAAAACGGCCGTTTTACGGGGTAGGAATCCCTGCCCCTCCCCTTAAGGCGTAACCTTCTCCACACAAATCTGATAAAGCGCCTTGTCTATTTCTTCCACGGCGGGCTTGCGTTCTGCGGGCTTCAAGGCGCGCACCTCGGCCAGGGTCTTCTTGTCCAAACTACTGGTCATAAACTCCTTAAAGTGCTCGTAGTAGGCTTTGGCCAGGCCGCCGACCACCTTCACCGTTTCGGCCTTGGTTTTTGCATCCAAATCCCCTTCCGAATCAAGCTGCCGTTTGAATTTTGCGATGTGCGAGGCGCGCATGGCCTTGATTTTGCTTTCCGGTTGGCGGTCTATCACCGCGTTTATCATATCCTCGTTGCCCAAAGCGGCGATACGGCACAAATTGGCGGCCAGCTCGGCGGCCGTTTTTGCCTCCTGCTCGGCGGTGGCCTGTTCGGCGGCCGCCGCCCCAAAAGGCAACAGCAAAGCCAGCAACAGGGCGGCGGATCGTGGTGCATTCATCAAAATTTCCTTAATGGTTGAAATCCCGCCCTTCAGGGCGGCAGAATTTGGGTTTGTTTGAGAGGGACGTAACCCCTTCCAAACCAGGGCGACACACAGGGCTGCACCTTATGTGATGTGCGGCCCTATGTGTTGAAACATCAAATTACTCCTTAAAAGCATTTCTCGTCAAGCCATGATAACGGCTTGTCGCGCGGGGCAGCCCCAAAGCCACAAACCTACCCCTTTCAGATGCCATTGTCAATACAAAGGGCTGAAATACCGCAAATCCGACTGATATAAAGAACTTATTTTTTATAAAAATTAAAATTAAATATTAAAAAATACAATTTAAAGCAAAAAAATACCAATAAGCATAAAATGTCTACAAATTTAAAAACAATGCCGTTGAAACCCGGCACCGGTGGGCGGTAGAATCGCGGTTTGTAGTAAAATTTCAGGATAACGACTTTTTAGAAAGGCTGGTTGTGGATATTATTTTGATACTTCAAATTGCCGTGCTGTTGGGGGCAATTTTTTTGGGCGTGCGCCTGGGCGGCCTGGCCATAGGCTACACGGGCGGCATGGGGGTGGCGGTGCTGGCACTGGTCTTGCAGATGCCGCCGGGCAAAATCCCCTATGACGTAATCCTAATCATCATGTCGGTCATCGCCGCCATTTCGGCCATGCAGTTGGCGGGCGGCCTGGACTACCTGGTGGGCGTGGCGGAAAGAATCCTGCGGAAAAACCCCAAAAACATCAATTTCCTGGCTCCGGCGGTTACTTATATGCTGACCATACTGGCCGGCACGGGGCATACGGCTTTTTCCATGATGCCCGTCATCGTGGAGGTGGCCAAAAGCGAAAACATCAAACCCTCCGCCCCGTTGAGCCTGGCCGTGGTTTCTTCGCAGATTGCGATTACCGCCTCGCCGGTGAGTGCGGCGGTGGTGTTTATGAGCGGGCTGCTCGAACCCTTGGGCGTGAGTTATCCCAAGCTGCTGCTGATTTGGATAAGCACCACTTTTGCCGCCTGTATGCTGGTGTCGCTTTTGGTAAACTTGTTTTGGCGTTTGGATTTGTCCGCCGACCCGGTTTACCGGCAGAGGCTGGCGGCCGGGTTGGTGGCCGCGCCGCGCAGCGAGGCGGAACAGGCCGCATTGCCCGCTTCGGCTCGGCTTTCCGTGCAGATTTTCGCCGTCGGCGTGTTTGCGGTGGTCGTTTATGCCTGCGCCATTTCGCCCGCCCTGGGCCTGGTGGAAAACCCCGTCTTGCCGCGCGACGGGGCGATTATGAGCTTTATGATGACCATAGCCGCGCTGATAGTCATGGTGTGCAGGCTGGATACCGGGCGGCTGTTGGAAATGTCCACCTTCAAATCGGGCATGGCGGCGGCGGTGTGCGTGTTGGGCGTGGCCTGGCTGGGCGATACCTTCGTGTCGGCGCATATAGATGCGGTCAAGGAAACGGCTTCGGCCCTGGTCTCATCCTATCCCTGGCTGCTGGCGGTGGCTTTGTTTTTCGCCAGTATGCTGCTTTATTCGCAGGCGGCCACGGCCAAGGCACTGATGCCCGCCGTGGTGGCGGCCTTGGGCATCACGGCCGACAATCCGCAGGACGTTTATATCCTGGTGGCCAGTTTCGCCGCCGTGTCTGCCTTGTTCGTGCTGCCGACTTACCCGACCCTGCTGGGCGCGGTGCAGATGGACGATACGGGCAGCACGCGCATAGGCAGATATGTGTTCAACCATGTGTTTTTCCTGCCCGGGCTGTTGGCGATAGTGTTTGCGGTGGCTTTGGGCTTTTTGGTTACACCCTTGGTGTTGTAGGGCTGCAGGGCTTGGGGTTTTGCGGCCGCAGCACATAGGCGGGCGGGGCAGGAATTTTTAAATATATAAATTTTACAATGAATTGAAGTCGTCATAATCAGCGGCCCGCCTCATCCCTGCCGTTTGCGGCTTTCCGCCTTCAATTTAATCCGCCATCTTGCCGCCATAGTTAATAACAAATTGTAGACAATCCTTAACGAAATCTTTATATTCGCCCCTTCCTGCCTTTGGTTTGCACGGGTATGGTGCCCGATGCGGACGGGGCGTTGTTTTTCACACACAGGTAAACCCCATGAGTACCAAACAGCATCATCTGCGCAATAATCCCTACAAGGTCGCCATCGCTTCCATGATAGGCACGGCGATAGAGTTTTACGACTACTATATTTATGCGGCCGCCGCCGTGTTGGTGTTCAATACGCAGTTTTTCGATACAAGCGAACCCGTCGTCGCCACGCTGTTGTCGCTTTCGACTTTGGCCTTGGCTTTTTTTGCCCGCCCCATAGGTTCGGCCTTGTTCGGCCATTTCGGCGATAAAATCGGCCGTAAGAAGACTTTGGTGGCTTCGCTGCTGACCATGGGTCTGTCCACGGTCTGCATAGGCCTGCTGCCGACTTATCAGGACATAGGCGTGCTTGCCCCGCTGCTGTTGTGCATCTGCCGCATAGGGCAGGGCATAGGTTTGGGCGGCGAGTGGGGCGGCGCGGCTTTGGTGGCGACTGAAAACGCGCCCGAGGGCAAACGCGCCTGGTTCGGCACTTTCCCGCAGTTGGGCGCGCCCATAGGCCTGTTGATGGCCAACGGGGTATTTTTCCTCATCAGCTCCATTATCGGCCATGATGCGCTGGTGGCCTGGGGTTGGCGGATTCCTTTTGTTGCCTCTCTGGTGCTGATTTTGGTCGGCCTGTGGATGAGGCTGACCATGCACGAGAGCCATGTGTACCGCGAGGCGGAGGAACAGGGCAAAACCAAGGCCGCGCCGGTGAAGGAGGTCTTCGCCAAACATTGGCAGCCCATAGTGAAAGGCACGTTCATTATGGTGGCGACTTATGTGCTATTTTATATTATAACGGCCTTCGCGCAGGTTTATTCCAAGACTGCACCCGTGTTGTCCGAATACGGCCACCCCATGGGCTTGGGGATTCCGGCCAATACGTTTACCGGCTTTTTGATGATTAGCGCGGTTGTGTTTGGCGTATGTGTCAGCTTTTCGGGCATCTATGCCGACAAAATCGGCCGCCGCCGCTTTTTGATTTGGGTAACGGCCGCCATGCTGGTGTTTGCCCTGGCCTTGCCGCTGTTTTTGACCAAGGGTTCGGAAATCAGCATGTTGCTTTTCCTGCTGACCGGCATGATGCTGATGGGTCTGACCTTCGGCCCTATGGCCGCGCTGCTGCCGGAGTTGTTCCCTACCGAGGTGCGCTATTCGGGGGCTTCGCTGGCCTATAATTTCTCCTCTATAGTCGGGGCTTCGGTGGCGACTTTGGTGTCCATCAAGTTGAACGAGCATTACGGTATTGCCGGCGTGGGCATATATCTGGCGGCAAACTGTGTGATGACGCTGGCCGCGCTGATTTGTACGCCTGAAACCAAGGATGTGGATTTGTCCGACTGAAGGATGCGGCAAAAAAAAACCGCCTGAAAACTTTAACCGGGTTTTCAGGCGGTTTTTTGCGGTTTTGCCGCCTTGCCCCTAGGGCAGCTGGCGTATGGATTCGGTCAGTTCTTCAAACAGTTTGGCGGCATCGACCTCGGTAATCCAGTTGGCGTTGGCGGGGCGGCCGCTTTCGCCGTGCCAGTCCACCACGCACGCGCCCATAGTCAGTTCGCCTTGGGTTTCGACATCGACGCGGCAGGCGCGTCCGGCGAAAAATTCGGGGAATACCGTATAAGCCACGGCGCAGGGGTCGTGCAGGGGGCTGTTTTCCAGGCCGAAGCGGCGTATGTCGTAACGGGCGTAGCTTTGCAGGATGTCGGCCAGGCGGCGGCCGTTGATGTTGTCCAGTTGGCGAAGTTTGTCCATGCGCGAGGTGGTGATGACGGCCTTGCGGGTAACGTCCAGCGGCAGGATGGTTATCGGCGCGCCGCATTGCAGGACGATTTGTGCCGCGTGGGGGTCGCAATAGAAGTTGAATTCGGCGGCCGGGGTGATGTTGCCCGCTTCAAAGAAGTTGCCCCCCATCAGGACGATTTCGCGTATGGCGCGGACGATGTCGGGCGCAAGGCTCAATGCCTGGGCGATGTTGGTCAGCGGGGCGATGGGGCAGAGGGTGATGCTGCCCTCTTCGGCGCGGCGCAGGGTGTCGATGAGGAAGGGGACGGCGTGAACGGGCTGCAGCGGGCATTGCGGGTCGTGCAGGGTTACGCCGTCCAGGCCGTTTTTGCCGTGTACGGCGGCGGCATCGGCGGGCGGCCGCAGCAGGGGGCGGGATGCGCCCGCGTAAACGGGAAAGTCGGGCTTGCCCGCCCAGTCGCAGATAATGCGGGCGTTGGTGCTGGTGTGGTTCAGTCCGACATTGCCCGCCACGGCCGTGATGGCCAGGAAGTCCGCCAAGCCCCGGCTGGCCAACCCGTGCGCCATGAGGATGGCGGCCGCGTCGTCCTGGCCGGGGTCGGTGTCTATGATTAGGCGGGGTTTAACCATTGTCGGCCTTTCCCGCCTCCCCGGCACGGCCTTCGCGGATTGCGCCCAGGAGGAAGTAGATGCCGGCGGCGATAAAGGCGGCAACTGTAACGGCGGTAAAGACGAAAAGGAAGTTTTGCATGGTGTGTGTTCCGGAAATTTTAAAAGATGCGAGTGTACCTCCAGCCTGTTTGGTGCTTCAACCGCACTTTCAGACGGCCCGCCGCCTCACGCGTCCGGCCAATAGCAGTGCGGCGGCCGCCCCTGCCGAATCGGCGGCCGCATCGTAAAAATCGCCGCTGCGCGTGGCGGTGAACAGCCACTGCGCGGTTTCGGTGGCGGCGGCCAGCAACAGGGCGGCCAAGGCCAGTGCGCGGTAGGGCGGCCGCCTGCCCGCCTCGGGGAAGGCGCGGGCGGCCAGCCAGAATTGGGCAAAGAATATGGCGAAATGGACGGCCTTGTCGAAATGGGGGAAGGGGGGCGCGGGCAGGCGGCCGCCGCTTTCGCGCAACAGGCCGTACCACAGCAGCACCAGCCAAACGGCGGCCAGCAGGGTGTATTTGTTTTTGGGGAGGTTCATCATTGTTCCTTAACGGTTGAAACTCCGCCCGTCAAGGGTCGGTTTCCTGTGCCGCAACAGGGTTTTCTGCAAGCCATTGGGTGCAAATGTCGGCCGACGGCCGGAACTGCCTGCCGCGATTTTGCAAAATGTCGCGCCATTGCGCCACTTCTTCGGCCGACGGCGCATCGTCTATACTGCATTCGTAAAGCAGGAAATCCAGGGTTTCGCGTATCAGGGCGGGGGATTCGGTTTGGATGAGTTCGTTTAGGGCGGACATGGGGGTGGTTGGGCGGGGTGGTGGAGACGGGATGCTTTTTAGCCCCCGGCGCGGGATTTTGCAAGCCCCGTGTGTTGCGGGCGGATGAATATGCTGTCGATGCGGCGATTTTAGGCCGGGATGCCGCCCTCCTGTAGGGAAGGCGGCATCCCGGCCTTATTTAAACCACCTTTCCAACGCGGGAATACGCGACAGCAAAACCGTGTCCAGCAGCCAAATCACGGCAATCGCCGCAATCGCGGTGGGGAACAGCACCGCCAGCACCAACAGCGGCACGGCCATCGCCCACCAAACCGGCAGCTTGATTTTCTGCGCGGGGGGTACGAGTCCGCGCGCTTCGGACGGGCGGCGTTTCCACCACATCACGCAGCCGCTGGCGCAGATGAAGATGACGGCAAGGCAGAACAACACGTTCGCCAACACGCTCCACCAGCCCAGCGTGCCCATGTGCAGCGCGATGCTGGCCGCCATGAATTTGCCGAAGAAATTGTAGTCGTCGAAACGGATGTCGGCCAGGATTTTGCCGCTGTACCGGTCGATATGCACCGTGCGGTCGGCAAACGGGCTGACCATGTCGTAGCTCATCGAGTCCTGCGACAGCGTCCACACGCCCGTCTCGCCTTTGGGCAGGTTGAGCTGGTAGCGGCCTTTGAAGCCGATTTCGCGGGCGAAACGGTCCACTGTTTCCAGCGTCATCGGTTCGTCCGGACTGATGCCGTTTTCGCCCATCACCGTACCGGAAACCGGCATGGGCGTGAGTTCCAGAATCCACGGTACTTCTTTGGTTTTGCCGTCATTCAGCACTTCGCCGTGGGTCGGCACGGCGGATACGGGGTTAGGTTCTATGCCCCATTTGCCGGCGGGGAACTGGCTCCACGCCTGCACGATTTTGCCGCCCCAAATGCCCGCCCATGCCATGCCCGACAGGCAGAACAACAATAAAATCAGAGAAACCCAAGTGCCGAACGCGCCGTGCAGGTTGCGCCACCACGAGCGGCCTTTGCCCGCTTTCGGCGCAAGCATGGCTTTCAGACGGCCTTGCTTCGCCCACCACAGATAAAACCCCGTAATCAGCATCAATACAGTCATTGCGGCGGCGGTCTCCAGCAGATAGTCGCCCGCCGTGCCGAGCATGATGTCGCTGTGGATTTCGTCCATCGTGTGATACCAGCCCTTGTTGCGCGGCATGGTATTGACGACTTTAGCCGTATAGGGATCGACGGCGACCATGGTCGCTTTGTCGCCGTCGTTCACGCGGAACACGGCAACCATGTCGTCTGAACGCGGCGCGATATACTGCGCCACCGAAGCGGTTTCGGGGTTCACAAACTGCCGCGCCGCCTCCGCCTGCGCCGACAAAGGCCGCACCTGCGCCTGCGGGGTAATGTGTATGCGTTCGCCCTCTTTGCCGGTGATGTTGGCGAACAGCAGCATGCCCAGCCCCGTTACGGCCAGCAGGGTCAGGAAGGGCGCGACTAGCAGTCCGGCGTAAAAATGCCACCGCCACACGGTCAGATAGCGGCGGTTGGATTGCTGTCCTGTTTGGTTGTCTGTGGTTTGTTCCATACGGTTGCCTTTTTATAGTGGATTGAATTTAAGCTGATTTAAGGGTGGTACAATTAAAAGGCTATAATATAACTATATTGTAAATATTTGTCAAAATAAGGGGTTCGGGGTCGGGCGGTTTCAAATATATCCATACGCGGCGGGTATTGCCGCCATGTCTCATTTTTATTTTAATCCGCCATATAAAAAAACAGCCCGCATAGGCAGGCTGTTGCAAAAAAAAAACAAAAAATTATTTGCCCGCGTTGGCGGTTGGGTTGATGATGATTTCCACGCGGCGGTTTTCGGAACGGCCCGCCTCGGTGCTGTTGCTGGCGACGGGCTGGCGCGAACCGTAGCCTACGGTACTCAGGCGGCTGTAGGCTACGCCCCGCCGCGACAGGTAGTCGGCAACGGACTGGGCGCGGCGTTCGGACAGGGGCTGGTTGATGCCGTCGTTGCCGGTGTTGTCGGTGTGGCCGGCTATGGTGATGCGGGTTTCGGGATATTGCACCAGTGTTTCGGCGGCGCGGTTGAGCGAATCCATGGCGGTGTTGCTCAAGGTCGCGCTGTTGGTGGCAAACGTTACCGCGCTGGGCATGGTCAGTTTGATTTGGTCGCCTTCGCGGGAAACGGCCACATCGGTGTTTTTCAGGCTTTCGCGCAGTTTGGCTTCCTGATAATCCATATAACCGCCCACGCCCGCGCCTACCGCGCCGCAGGCCAGGGCGGAATTGCGCGCGCCCTTGCTGCCGTGGGTCAGGCCGCCGACTACGGCGCAGGCCGCCGCCGCACCCAGGCCGTAGAGGGCGGTTTTGCTCGCCTGTTTCTGGCCGTCGGCATTGGTAACGCAGCCGCCCAAGGCCAGGGGGACGGAAACGGCAAGTGCGGTTAGGGATTTGAAGATTTGCATGGTGATTCATCCTTTATTAGATTGCGACACGCGGAATGTGCCGGGTGTCTGTCCGGTTGCGAAGGTGTGGGATTCCTTCCCGTTTGTTTCGGAAGCCCCGCCGGGTCGGGCGGGGCGGGCAAAAAACGCAGCCTACTATATAAGAAAAAAAGCGCGCCGAAACAAACTTAACCCGAAATTACTTCCCGTCTACCGTTGGGGGCGTTTTTTGCGCCGCCAAAAAATACGCCAGCGGATTTTTACGTCATAGCCTATAGAGTCCGCGCCAAACCAAAACAGTAAGGCCGCCACCGGCAGCGTGAAATGGTAGCCCAGGTAGTGGTAGCCCCATACGCCGACCAGCCCGCCGGCCAGAAAGGCCAGCAGCAGCCCGGCCAGCAGCTTCATTTTGGGTTTGTCTATGTTTACGGCGGGCAGGCGGGGGTTGTCGCTGCGGCGGTAATACAGCACTTTGGACAGTTCTATGCCCAAATCCGTTACCGTGCCGGTCATGTGGGTGGAACGGATGCCGCCGCCCGACAATATGGTTATCACTGTGTTGTGCATGCCCATGATGAAGCATAAAAGCAACAGGGTGGGCGGGGCAAGTATGCTCCCGTAATGAGACAGGGCCACGCCCAGAAGGCCGAATATCAGCAGATACAGGCTTTCCAGCCACATGGACAGGCCGTAGCCGCTGCGGAAACGCTGCCGTTTGGCCCATAATATCGTCCAGCTCGAATGCGCCGCGCCCAAGGTGAAGCAGATTACGCCGGTCAGGGCCACCGCCACGCCGTGCCAGTTGCCCAAAAAAGCCATGTCCGCCGCCCCCGACATCGCCCCGCTCACATGGGAGGTGTAGCTGCTGACGGCAAAAAAACCGCCCGCGTTAATCGCCCCGGCCAGGCCGGCCATGACGTAGCCCAGGGAACGGAAACGGCTGTCGGAAATCCGGCAGGCCTGTTGCCGGCTGGGACGGTTTATCAGGTATTCGCGGTATCTTAAACGGTGCTTCCTCATCTGAATCCCCTTGGTGTTTGAAACCCCGCAACACTTTCCGGGCGGGGATGCGCCTTTTTTTGTGCCGAATGGGAAAAAGCGGTTATTCTAGACGCGCGAAGGCCGTCTGAAAACGCGGTTTTTTTCAGACGGCCCGATTTTTTCCAACAACCTTCCGGCTACAGCCTTTTCAACCTCGCGATACGGCTGTCCAGGCTGGGATGCGAGGCCATAAACGGCGAATCGGGTTTGCCTCCGGCTATGCCCAGCACACTGATTTCCCCCGGGAGCGGGCCTGCGCCGTCTTTGAGCCGCTGCAGGGCGGAGAGCATATTGGGCACGCCCACCAGCCTGGCGGCCACCGCGTCGGCACGGTATTCGCGGCGGCGGCTGAACCACATCACAATCAGCGCGGCGGGCAGGCCGAACAGCAGCTGCAACACCGCGCTGACGGCCAGATAGACCGCGCCGCCTATGCGGCTGCTGTTGGTTTTACTCCACACAACCGCAGCGGCGGCCTTGGCGGCGAAGTGCGACAAAAAAACAACAAAGGTATTCAACACCCCCTGAATCAAAGCCAGCGTAACCATATCGCCGTTGCCGATATGGGCGATTTCGTGCGCCAACACCGCTTCGGCCTCATTGCGGTTGAGCTGCTCGAGCAGGCCGGTACTCACCGCCACCAGCGAATGATTGCGCGATGCGCCCGTGGCAAAGGCATTGGGCGCGGGGGAAGGGTAGACGGCCACCTCGGGCATGGCCACATCCCACTGCCTGGCCTGTGCCGCCACCGTCTTCAGCAGCCAGGCCTCCAACTCGTCGGCAGGCTCGCCCAACACCCTTGCGCCTACTGCCTTTTTGGCGATGGGCTTGGCGGCCAGAAGGGAAACGATAGAACCGGCGAAGCCCAGGGCGGCGCAACAGGCCAACACCCCCGCCATGCCCCCGTGCCTGCCGATACCGGCCATCCCCCATAACACGCCCATGGTGGCCAGTGCGGCCAGATTGGTAAGCAGGAACAAAAATATGCGCTTCACAAGACTTTCCCTTATTTTCCGACTTGGGGGAACTACGCCCCAAACGATTGGTCCGGCAACCGTTTTTACCCTTACCATTGTCTCAAAACCGCACCTTTGCCGCCAGAGGGCGCAGGGAAAAGGTTTGCAAAGCCGGAAAAGCACCGTTTTCACGGCACTATAGCCAATTAACCAAAACCGGTACGGCCTTGCCCGGCCTTGTATCATTTTTATTTTAACCTACCATAAAAAGACCGCCCGAAACCGGCAAACGGATTTCGGACGGCTCTTTCCGCCGGCGCGGTGCAGGGCTAAGGGGGCGGGCGGGTGGAGGCAGGTTCGACAAAGCGGTAATACACCTCGCCCGGTTCGATATAGCCCAAGTCGGAACGGATTAACTCGTCATACGCCTCATAACCGGTTTTCAAATCCTCCACTTCGGCCTCCAAGGCGCGGTTGCGCCTGGCCAGCAACAAATTTTGCGCCTCCTGCTCCCGGGTTTTCTCTTCCAGCTTGAACACCTCGGCATAACTTCCCTTGCCCAACCAAAGCTGATACTGGAAGGAAACCGAGGCGGCCAGCAACAGCACCGTAACCCACCTCATTTCGCCGCGTACCGCCTCCACTGCGCCAAACGCTCATCCAGCAAAGGGGTCAGGCGGTCGAAATTCTCCCAGCCGTCTTCCACGCAATAATCGCCGTATTCGGCAAACACCCGGCCGTAATCCTGCAAATAACAGCCATATTCGCGGGCGAAGGCACTGTTGTGGTTCGCGTAATAATCTTGGGCGAAGGCCGCGCCCTCCTCGTTGAAATCCTCATCCCACAGCTTGCCGTCGCACATACGGATTAAAAAATCCGTCCCGCTGATGCGGCGGGCGGCCAGGTCGGCCAATTCGTCCCCATCATCTTCCAAATGGCCTTCCCCGGCAAAGCCGCGCGAAAACGCCCAGGCCAAAAAGAAGCCTATATGCGCCCCCGCCTGCCTGTCGGGCGCGCCGTCGGGGAAGCCGTCTGCCTCATAATGCCAGTCTATGCGGTCTATGGCCATGACTACCTGCCCTTTTCCAACTGGTAAAACGCGGCTTTGCCCGGATAATATGCCGCTTCGCCCAATTCTTCCTCTATACGCAGAAGCTGGTTATATTTGGCCATGCGGTCGGAGCGGGAAAGCGAGCCGGTTTTAATCTGCATACAGTTGGTGGCGACGGCCAAATCGGCTATGGTGCTGTCTTCGGTTTCGCCCGAACGGTGGCTCATCACGCTGGTGTAGCGGTTGCGTTTGGCCAGTTCGACCGCTTTGAGCGTTTCGCTCAACGTACCGATTTGATTCACCTTCACCAACAGCGCGTTGGCTATGCCCGCCCCTATGCCATCGGCTAAGATTTTCGGGTTGGTAACAAACAAATCGTCGCCGACCAGTTGGACTTTGCCGCCGAGTTTTTGCGTCAGCAGCTTCCAGCCTTCCCAGTCGTTTTCGTCCATGCCGTCCTCTATGGAAATAATGGGGTAGCGGTCGGCCAGGTCGGCCAGGTAGTCGGCAAATTCCCCGCTGCTTAAGGCCTTGCCTTCGGCGGACAGCCGGTATTTGCCGTCTTGGTAAAATTCGCTGGAAGCGCAGTCCAGGGCGAACAATACGTCTTCGCCCGCTTTGTAGCCCGCGTCGGCAACGGCCTGCTGCATCAGCTTCAAGGCTTCTTCGTGGCTGTTCAGGTTGGGTGCGAAACCGCCTTCGTCGCCGACGGTGGTGGGGAAGCCTTTGGCATCGCACAGTTTTTTCAGGGCGTGGAAGACTTCCGCGCCGCAACGCAGGGCTTCGCGGAAGGTCGGCGCGCCGACGGGCATAATCATGAATTCCTGGATGTCCAGGCTGTTGTTGGCGTGCGCGCCGCCGTTGATGACGTTCATCATCGGTACGGGCATGGCCATTTGTCCGGCACCGCCCAGGTAGCGGTAGAGCGGCAGTCCGGCATCTTCGGCTGCGGCGCGGGCGACGGCCATGGAAACGGCCAGGGTGGCATTTGCGCCCAAACGGCCTTTGTTGTCGGTGCCGTCCAGTTCGATCATCACTTTGTCGATGTAGCTTTGTTCGGAAGCGTCGATGCCGATCAGGGCTTGGGCGATTTCGTTGTTTACGTGTTCGACTGCCTTCAATACGCCTTTGCCCAGATAGCGGGCTTTGTCGCCGTCGCGCAGTTCCAGGGCTTCTTTTTGGCCTGTGGACGCGCCGCTGGGCACGGCCGCGCGACCCATCACGCCGCTTTCCAGCAGCACGTCGCATTCTACGGTGGGGTTGCCGCGCGAATCCAAAATCTCGCGGGCGAAGATGTCTATGATGGCACTCATGTCGTATTCCTTGATAATCGGTAAACAATGGTCAAACGGGGGATGGCGGCCGGTCTTGGCAAAAACGGCAAGGCCGACTGTGCATGGTGTGAATCCGCCATGTGAAGGCAGCGGATTATACCCATTCGGATAGGATGGGACGAGGGGGATGGGGAAACTTTTCAAACCGTCAGGGCGGTGTTTGCGGATTGTCTGAAACTTTATTACAAAACCCATACACAAAATACGGGTAGGGGAGTAGAATACTCTTAGTGCGATATTTGTTTTCCCAGATTCGGAAAGCGTTGTTCCGTTCCGAATGATTTTAACCTGCCAATAAAGGAAATTCTGATGAAAGCAGCACGTTTTTACGATAAAGGCGACATCCGCATCGAAGACATCCCCGAACCGGCCGTCGCCCCCGGCACTGTCGGCATCAACGTGGCCTGGTGCGGCATCTGCGGCACCGACCTGCACGAATTTATGGAAGGCCCGATTTTTATTCCGCCCTGCGGCCATCCGCACCCGATTTCCGGCGAGTCCGCACCGGTAACGATGGGGCATGAGTTCTCCGGCGTGGTGTATGCCGTCGGCGAAGGCGTGGACGACATCAAAGTCGGCCAACACGTCGTGGTCGAACCCTACATCGTGCGCGACGACGTGCCGACCGGCCCGGGCAGCAACTACCATCTTTCCAAAGATATGAACTTCATCGGCCTGGGCGGCTGCGGCGGCGGATTGTCCGAAAAAATCGCCGTCAAACGCCGCTGGGTGCATCCGATTTCCGACAAAATCCCCTTGGATCAGGCCGCTTTGATCGAGCCTCTGTCAGTCGGCCATCATGCCTATGTCCGCAGCGGCGCGAAAGCGGGCGATGTAGCATTGGTCGGCGGCGCGGGCCCTATCGGTTTGCTGCTTGCCGCCGTGTTGAAAGCCAAAGGCATTAAGGTCATCATCACCGAGTTGAGCAAGGCGCGCAAAGACAAAGCCCGCGAATCCGGCGTGGCCGACTATATCCTAGACCCGTCCGAAGTCGATGTGGTCGAAGAAGTGAAAAAACTGACCAACGGCGAGGGCGTGGACGTGGCCTTCGAATGTACCAGCGTCAATAAAGTGCTGGATACTTTGGTGGCCGCCTGCAAACCTGCCGCCAATTTGGTCATCGTATCCATCTGGAGTCATCCGGCTACGATTAATGTGCATAGTGTGGTGATGAAAGAGTTGGACGTGCGCGGCACTATCGCCTACTGCAACGACCACGCCGAAACCATCAAACTGGTGGAAGAAGGCAAAATCAACCTCGAACCCTTCATCACCCAGCGCATCAAACTGGACGAACTGGTTTCCGAAGGCTTCGAGCGTTTGATTCACAATAACGAATCTGCGGTGAAGATTATTGTGAATCCCAACCTGTAATGTGAAAATCTCCCCCAACCGCCCGAATGTGTCCGACCGTTCGGGCGGTTTTTATTTTAAAATCTTGGGTTTATTTCGTTAAAAATCCGAGTGCGGGGTTTGTTATGCGACAACAATAT
>JAUMUU010000015.1 GCA_030530545.1 Neisseria sp.
GCCATTTCAATTCACCATATTAATCGGGGCATTGCCCATGCCGTCTCGGCCTTTACCATTCCCCGCGCTTTAACTTATCGATTTGGCGGCGGTCGCGCTTGGTAGGCCGCCCGTCCGGATAGGCCGCACTCATGCGGGAAGCCTGGTCCAGCAGCCTCTGTTCCTCGCGCCTGGCGGCCACTTCCTCATTTTCGCGGTACAGCAGCCGCGCCTCCGGGGCGGGGCGGCGTTGGTGGTTGAGGGCCAATATGGTGATTTCGTAGGGCAGGGAATTGAGCGTCAGCTGCAAAACGTCCCCCACGCCTATACCCTTACTGTTTTTAACCCGCGCTCCGTTTACTAACACCCTCCCCAGCCCTATATGCTGCTGCGCCAGTGCGCGGGTTTTGAAAAAGCGGGCGGCCCACAGCCATTTGTCCAGCCGCATGGATTCTTGTCCGGTTTCGATTGAGGGCATGACGGCCTCCTTTTTTTTGCCTGGGGAGGCAGTTTACCAGAAAGTGCCGCCCGGCCGCCAAACCGTTTGGCAGGCGGCAGCCTGAATCGGCGGCTGTGCCGCGCGTTTCCCATATGCGGCGGGCGGATTGCGCCGTCTGCCCGAATTTCTTACAATGCCCGCCGTTTGCGCCCTTTGTGCGAGCCTCCTTGGCCGGGCTTTGCCTTTTGCCGTATCATCATGGCGGGCGGCGTTTTGCCCGGGCCGCACCCCCGAATAAACCCCGAGTCTACCGCCCCAAGCGGGCGGGGTTTCAAGCATTAAGGAATTTTTGATGAAACCCGTCTTTCTTGATTTCGAGCAGCCCATTGCCGAATTGACCAACAAAATCGAAGAACTGCGCTTTGTACAGGGCGAATCCGCCGTGGACATCAGCGAAGAAATCGACCGTTTGCAGAAAAAAAGCAACGACCTGACCAAATCCATCTATGCCAAACTCACCCCCGCGCAAGTGTCGCAGGTGTCGCGCCACCCCCAACGACCCTATACCCTGGACTACATTGCCGCCCTGTGCACCGACTTCGAAGAACTGCACGGCGACCGCCATTATGCCGACGATCATGCCGTTGTCGGCGGGCTGGCGCGCTTTGACGGCCAAAGCGTGGTCGTCGTCGGCCACCAGAAAGGCCGCGACACCAAGGAAAAAATCCGCCGCAATTTCGGTATGCCCCGCCCCGAGGGCTACCGCAAAGCCCTGCGCCTGATGCGCCTGGCCGAAAAATTCGGCCTGCCCGTGCTGACTTTTGTCGATACTCCGGGCGCGTATCCGGGCATAGGCGCGGAAGAGCGCAACCAGTCCGAGGCCATAGGCCGCAACCTGTACGAGCTGACCAAGCTCAAAGTGCCGGTCATCTGCACGATTATAGGCGAGGGCGGTTCGGGCGGCGCGTTGGCGATAGCCGTAGGCGACTTTGTGAATATGCTGCAGTATTCGACTTATTCGGTCATTTCGCCCGAGGGCTGCGCGTCTATTTTGTGGAAGACTGCCGAAAAGGCCGCCGATGCCGCCGCCGCCTTGGGCATCACCGCCGACCGCCTGCAAAAACTCAACCTGGTGGACGAAGTTATAGAAGAACCCCTGGGCGGCGCGCACCGCGATTACGCCCTGCTGATGCGGCGCGTGCATGATGTGTTGGCCGAACAACTGCGCCAAGTGAAGGAGCTGCCGGCCTCCGACCTGCTGGACCGCCGATTCGACCGCATTATGGCATACGGGCAGTTTGTCGAAAAATAAACAGTGCGGCGGTTGAACGGGCCGGTCTGAGGGTTTTCGGGCGGCCCGCCGCCTGTGTCGGGGTGTCTTAACAATTAACCTTGCGGCGGCTTTTCCGCCAAAATCCGGCATCATCTTTTTGACTTTAAAATCGGTCGCGCAAGTCAAATGACGGCAGGCCTTGTATGGATAACTGGGTTGGGGCTTTGCCTTGCCCCGGTTTTGCCAACCCTCGGCCAAGGCGGGCTTTCGATAAAAAGGAACTTGTTTCAATACACGGGGCTGCACATAAGGCGCAGCCCTATGTGTTGCCCCGGGGGTTATTCCCCTCCCAAACAAACCCGGATTCTGCCGTCCAGAAGGGCGGGCGGGTTTCAGACCATTTAAGAAAATTTTGATAAAAAGGAACATGATATGGGTACACCGCAAACCGCCATCATCCCCGAACAAATTACCGCCGCCATTTATATTGAGGCACAGGTTGCGCCGGGATGCGTGCAGGAGGTCAAAGCCGCCTGCCGCCGCGCCCTGGAGGCTTTGGAAGGGGCGCAAGGGCGTTTCCCTGGCCAATATTTGGGCATGACCATAGCCTTTGGGGCGGATTTCTGGCACGGCCTGAACCATGGGGGCGAGGGGCGCGAAATCAGGCCGTTTGTGCCTTTGGGCGGGGGCTTGTGCCCGGCCACGCAGTGTGATGTGATGATACATATCCAATCGCTCAACCACGGTGTCAATTATCTGTTGGCCGAGGAGGTGCTGGCGGCCTTCGGCGGGGCCCTTAGGGTGGAAAATGAAACCCACGGTTTCCGCCTGCCGGAAAACCGGGGCTTGGACGGTTTTGTGGACGGCACGGAAAATCCGCACGGCGATGAGAAAATCGCCGGCATAGGCATTATCGGAAACGGGGCGGACGCGGGCGGCAGTTATCTGGTGCTGCAGCAGTATCTGCACGATTTGGCCAAATGGGATGAGGCGGGCGTGGCCGAACAGGAAAGGTCCATAGGCCGCACCAAGGCGGACGATATAGAGTTTCCGCGCGAACAAAGGCTGCCCGATTCGCATTTGAACCGTACCAATATTAAGGAAAACGGTGTCGGCCTGAAAATCGTCCGCCGCAGCCTGCCCTTTGGCAAGGCCAGCGGCGAACACGGCCTGCAGTTCATCGCCTATTGCGCCACTTTGCACAATATAGACGAGCAGTTGAGGTTTATGTTTGGTGAGAAGGACGGTAAAACCGACCTGCTGCTGACGTATTTGTCCCGCGCGGTCCGCAGTGCCTATTATTTTGCGCCCTGTGTGGAGCGGCTGGCCGATTTGTAAGCCGTGTCCGAATATGGTGTTTACCGATACCCATGTCCATTTGGCCGATGAGGCTTTGTTTTGCCGCCTGCCCGAGGTTTTGGCGCGGGCGCGCGCGGCGGGCGTTTGCCGTTTTGTCGCGCCGTCCGCCCAAAGGTGCGACTGGCCCTTGATAGAGGGGATGGCCGGCGGGGGTGTTGTGCCCGCCCTGGGCCTGCATCCTTGGTTTGCCGGGCAGGACGGGGATTTGGACGGTTTGGATGCCTTCCTCGGCCGCAATCCCCGGGCATGGGTGGGCGAAATCGGTTTGGATTACCGGCGCGCGCCATCGCCTGCGGAAAGGGCGGCGCAGCGGGATTTGTGTGCAAAACAGCTTGATTTGGCGCGGCAATACGGCCGCCCGGTCATTTTGCACTGTGTGGCCGCATCGGCCGATTTGGCCTTGCTGCTGAAGCGGTCCGCCGTGCCGGGGGGCATAGTCCATGCTTTTTCCGGCAGTTTGGAGGAGGCGGGGGTGTGGATGAGGCTGGGCTTTAAAATAGGCATGGGTTCTTTGCTGCTCAATCCTAATGCGAAAAAAGCCCGCGCCGCCGCCGCGCTGCTGCCTTTGGATGCGCTGGTGTTGGAAACCGACAGCCCCTTTATGCTCAAAGGCGGGATTAATATGCCGGAAAATGTGCGCCGGGTGGCGGAGGAGGTCTGCGCCCTGCGCGGTATGGGTTTGGACGCGCTGGCGGCGGCAACCGAGGCCAATACGGATGCTTTGCTGGTTTGATGTTTTCAAACGGGACGGGCAGGCCGCTGTGTTAGAATCGGCGGTTTTGTTTGGGGTTTGTTTATGTTCACTTTTTTCGCCTTGTTTGTATTGTTGATGCAGCCTTTTACTTATGGTGTGATGCGGTCTTTGTTTTGGTTGTTCGAAGGCCGTCTGAAACGCAAAGGCCGCGTTTTTTTGGGTTTGCTGCTGTTTGGTTTCAGCAACGGTCTGATTGTCCTGTCGGCATTCAGGCTGTGGCCGGCCTCCTTCCGCCTGACGGCGTTGTGGATGGTGTTTATGCTGTTTACCCTGTTTGCGGCCCTGGCGGTGCTGCTGCTGTATTTTTTGCTGCGGGGGAGGGTGGCGGAAAAACGTCTGGCGCGCGGGCTCAGGATATTTGCGCCTTCGGCCGTTGCGGCCTTGTTCGGCCTGTCGCTGTACAACGCCTATACGCCCATAGTCCGCCACTACCGCGTGGAAATCGACAAGCCTTTGGAGCGGCCGCTGCGTATAGGCATGGCCAGCGACCTGCATTTGGGCATCTTGTTTGGTGCGCGGCAGTTGGACGATTTGGCAAAAATCATGAATGATGAAAAAGTGGACATCATCTTGCTGCCCGGCGACATTATGGATGACGACACTGCGGCCTATGAGGCGGAACACATGCAGCCTCATCTGGCCCGGCTGCGCGCCCCTTTGGGGGTGTATGCCACTTTGGGCAACCACGACCTTTTCGGTGCGCAACAACAAATTACCCGCGCCATAGAACAGGCGGGTATCAGGGTTTTGCGAGATGAGGCGGTGGAAATCGACGGCCGTTTCAGCGTGGTCGGCAGGCCGGACGAATTGGACAGGGGACGGCTGGATACGGCGCGGCTGCTGCAAAAGGCCGATACGGCCAAACCCGTCATCCTGTTGGACCACAGGCCCACGTCTATAGAACAACATGCCAGGCTGCCTATAGACGTGCAGGTTTCCGGACACGTGCATAACGGGCAGGTTTTTCCGGCCAACCTGATTGTCCGCGCGCTCTACCGCATTCACTACGGCTACGAACACATAGGCAGGGGTCATTTTTTCGTTACTTCCGGCTATGGTTTTTGGGGCGTGCCGCTGCGTTTGGGCTCGCAATCGGAAGTGATGATTATCGATGTGGTCGGCAAGGGGAAATATAGTGGATTAAAATCGCAATGATACAGCGTTGCCAACGCCCTTATGTACCATCCGTACACGGCGGGCATTGCCTCCTTGTCTCATTCTTATTTTAATCCATTATAATACGGCGGGCGGTATCCGCAACCCGCGCCGAAACAGGCCGTGCCGTCCGAAGCCGTCAAACTTCGGGCGGCACGGCGCATTTTTCCCCTACGCGCCCCCGCCGTCCAAACTCATGGCCAAAACCGCATCCTGCTGCCTTTGGCGGAAATCGTCCAGCTTTTGCGCCAGTGCCGCATCCTGCACGGCCAGCATGGCGACGGCGAACAAGGCCGCATTGGCCGCGCCGGCCTCGCCTATGGCGAAAGTGGCGACGGGTATGCCCTTGGGCATCTGCACAATGGACAACAGGGAATCTTCGCCGCGCAGGTATTTCCCCGGCACGGGCACGCCCAATACCGGCACGGTGGTCTTGGCCGCCACCATGCCGGGCAGGTGCGCCGCGCCTCCCGCGCCCGCTATGATGGCGGCAATACCGCGTTCGCGGGCGGATTGGGCATATTCGAACATCAAATCCGGCGTGCGGTGTGCGGAAACCACCCTGGCCTCGTAAGCCACGCCGAACTGCCCCAGCAACTCGGCCGCCTGCCGCATGACGGGCCAGTCGCTGTTGCTGCCCATGATAATACCGATTTTCGCCATAAAGAATCTTCCTCGATTGCTTGATCAAAATTAGCGGTTTTCAAACCGGGACCGCGTTTTCCCTAACGTTTTTTTATCTGTCCGGCGGCCTTGGCGGCGGCGGGGCTGTCGGGATACGCGCGTATCAGCCTGCGCCAGGTGTCGCGGGCAATGTCTTTTTGCTGCATCTGCCACTGGCAGAGTCCCACCGCCAACAGGGCATCGGCGGCATCGGGGCTGTTGCGGAAACGGGAAACATAGCGGTTTCCGATATTGATGGCCGATTCGCAATTGCCCAGCCTGATATGGCTCTGCATCAGCAGGTACATGCCGTCGCGGTCGGTGTCGCCGCCGTTGCCGCCCCCTTCGCTCGCGCCCAATAGTTTGGCGGCGGCGGCATATTGGCCGTTGCGGTAGTGTTTGCGCGCCGCATCCAGCCCGGCCGCCTTGTTGTCCGCCGCACCGGATGGTTCTGCCGGATAGGGGCTGCCCTCGGGCAGGGCCGTGCGGCGGCGGGCGGGGGCGTTGCGTTCCAGCTGCTGTATCCTGGCCTGCAGGCGGTTGATTATTTCCTGTTGGCGGGCAAGTTCCACGCCCAAATCGTTAATCTGCTGCTGCAGGTCGGGGGCGGGGTAGGGGATGCCCTCCGCTTCGGCCTTTTCCTCCTGCGGCGGAGGGTCGGGCTGCCGGATGACGGGCGGCGGGGGCGGCAGCACGCAGGCATTCAGGCCGGATAACAGGATGAGGAGGCGGATGTTCATCGGCGGTTCTTTAAAAAAACAAAATCGGAAACGGGGTTCAGACGGCCCGTTTGAGCAGCAGGGTCAGGCCGTCGCCCAGGGGCAGGGTGATGGGGATAACGCGTTTGTCATCGGGAAGCGAGGCGTTGAAGGCCTGCAGGATGGGCAGCGAAGGGGGCGAAGTCCGGTCCGCGCCGTGTAAAACGCGCCCGTGGAGCAACACGTTGTCTATGGCAATCACGCCACCCTCCCTCACCAGCTGCAGGCAGCGTTCGTAATATTGCGGGGTGGGCGGTTTGTCGGCATCGATAAAGGCCAAATCGTAACTGCCGCACCGGCCTTGGCTTATCAGTTCGTCCAGCGTCAACAGGGCAGGCTGCAGGTGCAGGGTGATTTTGTGCGCCACCCCGGCCTCCTGCCAGGCGCGGCGGGCGTATTCGGTAAAGCTGGCGTTGATGTCGCAGGCGGTTACGCGGCCGTGCCCGGGCAGGGCCAGGGCGACGGCGGTGCTGCTGTAGCCGGTAAACACGCCGATTTCCAGGTAGTTTTCCGCCCCCATCAGCCTTACCAGCCAGCGCAGCAGGGCGGCCTGCTGGGGCGAGGCGGCCATCCTCCCCATGCGGTGCCGCGCGGTTTGGGCGCGCAGCGCGGACAAAACGGGGTGTTCGGGCTCGCCTATCTGCCGCAAATAGTCCGCAAGCGCATCAGGACCGGGGGATATGCTCATGCCGCGTTTAGTCTAAGGAATAATAGGTGTAGGGCTTTTTCGCCACTTTGGCGGCGGCAAAGTCTTCCTGTTCTTCGGGTTTGAGTTCCACATCCCATAAGAGGCCGCGGTTTTTCAGCCTTTGTTCGGCTTCTTCGGGGTGTTGTTCTATGTATTGGTTGAGAAATTCGGTGGTGTCGGATTGGTAGTTGTACATGGTTGTGCCTTTGGTCTTTATGGTTGCGCGATTATAACGAATTCGCAAGGTTTCCGCTACAGGCTTGCCTGCGGGCGGAAAGACAAAGATGGCAAATAGTGCTATGCTTGCCGCTTTCTTTTTCGGGTTGTTTTTTGAGGCCGCCTGCGGGCGGGCTTGTGATTAAGGTATTGTTGATGAAAAAGTGGATTGCGTTGGCCGCCGTATTGGCAACGGCCTTGTGTGCGGCAATGGTGCCCGAAATTATGGGCAGGCGCGCCCAAAGGGCTTTGGACAGCCAATACCGTTTGCTGCAGGAGGGCAGCCTGTTGGAGGTGCAGTCGCGCCAATACGACAGGGGATGGCTGCAATCGACCGAAACGCTGGTCGTGCGCCTCAAACCCTCCCTGCTCAATAATGCCGGGCAGTATCTGCCGGATAATTTGAAGGCGGTGTTGTCCGAGCCGGTTACGGTGGTCAATCATGTGCGGCATGTCGTTTTTGCCGACGGGGGGCTGGCGGCCGAGGTCAGCAGCGATTTCCGCTACAGCCCCGAGGTGCAAAAGTCTTTGAAGCGGTTTTTCGGCGACCAGGCCCCGGTGGAGGTGAAGAATTTAATCGGTTTCAGCGGCGCAGGCCGCCTGCAGGTGTCTGTTCCGGCTTTCGATTATGAGGAGTTGTCGGGCATCGCGCTCAATTGGAAGGGTTTGTCGGGCACGACGGAATACGCCGCCGGCTGGTCCGGCTTCCAAAGCCGCTATACCGCCCCGCTGCTGCACATCCGTTTTGCCGATAAGGCCGATGCGGTGCTGGAGGACTGGCAGGTGCAAAGCAATACTTTGGAAGGCCGCAGCGGCCTGTCTTTGGGCGGCAGCGAGATGAGTTTGGGCAGGCTCTCTTTGAAGTGGCAGGAAAATATCGATTACAACATTAAGTTGAACGAGCTGGTCAATCTGATGACGGATTTGCAGATCGGGGCGTTTATCAATCCTACCGGTACGATCGCGCCCTCTTCCGTCGTGGTGGAAAAGCTGCAGTTCGGCACTAAGATGGCCGAGGCTTCCGAAGGCCTGATTAACAGCGAGGGCCGCTTCCGCTTTGCAAGGCTGGCCTACGGCGAGGATGTTTACGGGCCTTTGGATATTGATGTGGCGGCCGAACACTTGGATGCCAAGGCCTTGCTGGTGTTGAAGCGCAAGGTGGCGGAAATATCCGGCAAGGATATGTCCGAGGACGAAATCCGCGAAACCATGCTCAAAACGGTGCGCGGCGAGGCTTCCGGCCTGTTTACCAATAATCCGCTAATCAGGCTCAGGGCTTTTGATTTCACCACGCCCTCGGGCAAAATCGGTTTGAGCGGCCGGGTGGCGTTCAATAACCTGTCGGCGGCGGATTTGGACGATATCGCCCCCATGGCCAAGAAGATGCAGGCCGATTTCCATGTCAATGTGCCGGAGAAGTTGTTGGAGTCGCTGGCGGTCAGCCAGGCCAACAGTTTGTTCAGCGTCAATCCCGAAGACGAGGCCGAAGGCCGCGCCAATATTGACGATATCAACGAAACTTTGCGCCTGATGGTGCAAAGCACGGTCAATACGATGGCGCAACAGGGGTATTTGAAGTTGGACAACGGTATGATTTCCACCCGCCTGGAAGTGGCGCAGGGGGAGTTGAAGTTGAACGGCAAGGTTTTGGAAACGGATGCCGGCGAGGACGATGTGTTTTATGAGGAAGAAGCCTCGGGCGTTGCGCCGTAAATAAGGACGAGCTTTGTTTTTGAGATGGGGGTTTCAGACGGCCGGCCGGAAACGGGGCTGTCTGAAACCCTTTTTTTGCCTGCCCTAACCGGCACTTTGGCTGCCGCGTTCGATTTCCACGCCCACTTCGCGCACATCGGGCAGGATGCCGGGTTTGACCACCCTCACCCTCACCCACACCGCGCCGAAGTCCTGCAAAACCATGCCCGCTATGTGTTCGGCCAGGGCCTCCAAAAGGAAGAACTGCCGCCCGCCCAAATCGCGGCGCAGGCTTTCGCACACCTCGCCGTAATCTATGGTGTCGGCCACATCGTCGCTGCGGCGGCCCGGGGGCAGGCCTATGTCCAAATCCAGGGACAGGGTTTGCGGCAGGCGGCGTTCCCAGTCGAAAACGCCGATTAAAGTATCGGCCTTCAAGCCGTGCAGAAAGATTTTGTCCATTTGTACTGACGCTGTTTTCGGATAGAATGGCCGCCCATTCTAAAACAAACGGACATTTTATGTTTGATTTCCTTGCGGCGGCGGCCTCCTACCTTATCGGTTCGCTCTCGTTTGCGGTGATTGTGTCTAAATATTACGGCATGGCCGACCCGCGCACCTACGGTTCGGGCAACCCGGGCGCGACCAACGTCTTACGCAGCGGCAGGAAGAAGGCGGCCGCGCTGACGCTGTTGGGCGATGCCTTCAAAGGCTGGCTGGCCGTGTGGCTGGTACTGGTTTTGCAAAAGCCCCTGAACATATCGGATACGGCGGTTGCCGTGGCGGCGGTGGCGGTTTTGGCCGGGCATATGTGGCCGCTGTTTTTCGGCTTCAAGGGCGGCAAAGGCGTGGCCACCGCCCTGGGCGTGCTGCTGGCCTTGTCCTGGCCGACCGCCTTGGTGTGCCTGGCCGTTTGGCTGGCGGTGGCTTTGGGCCTGCGCCTGTCCTCCCTGGCCGCCCTGGCTGCCGCCGCCGCCAGCCCGCTGGCGGCCTGCTTCCTGATGCCGCACGCCTCCTGGAAGGCCGCATCGGCAATAATCGCCCTGCTGGTACTCTACAGGCACAAGGCCAACATCCGCAACCTGATGCAGGGCAGGGAAAGCAAAATCGGCGACAAGGCCGACAGTTGATTTCCGGGGGGCGAAAACATGTGGAAAACCATAGTGCCGGCCCTGCTTGCCGCCTTACTCTGCTCCTGTTCGCAACTGCGCTACCGGCCCATAGGCGTGATAGAAAAAGTAGACCTGCAGCAGGGCTACCGCCTGGAAAACGCCTTTGCCCGGCAACTGGACAACGACGACACCTTCGTGGTGCTGATGTTTTCCGGCGGCGGCACGCGGGCGGCGGCCCTGGGTTACGGCGTGCTGGAAGAATTAAACAAACAGCAGGTCTACCTCAACGGCCGGCGGCGGCCCTTGCTCGACAGCGTGGACATCGTGTACGGCGTGTCGGGCGGCTCGGTGCTGGCGGCGTATTTTTCCCTGCACGGCAAAAAGGCGATTCCGAATTTCGAAAAGCGTTTTTTGAAGCAGAACTTCCAGCGGCAGCTGTCTAAAGGTTTTTTTTCACTGGCCAATCTGCCGCGCCTGACTTCGCCCGAATTCGGGCGCGGCGACCTTTTGCAGGAAGAATTTGAAAACGCCCTGTTCAAACACGCCACATTCGGCGAAATGGCCACCCAGCGCAAAGGGCCCTTTGCCGTGATTACCGCCACCGACATGGCCACGGGCAGCCGTTTGGAATTTACGCAGGAATATTTCGATGCCATGTGCCTGAACCTGTCCGAGCTGAAGGTTGCGCGGGCGGTAGCCGCGTCCAGCGCCGTCCCCCTGCTGTTTTCCCCGCTGACCCTGAACAACAACGGGGGCAACTGCGGCTACACCCTGCCCGATAACCTGCACGAGGCGGTGAGCGAGGGCGGCGGCAAGGGCGAGGGTTTGCAGCAGCAGACCAAGCAGGAAATCGTCAGCCAGCGCGTGAACCTCTATCAGGACAGCAAACAACGCCCCTACATCCACCTTTTGGACGGCGGCCTGACCGACAACCTGGGCCTTCGCAGCCTGTTGGACATGACCGAACTTTATTCCGGAAACATGCTCTACAACCAGATACGCAGCGACAAAATACGCAAAGTGGTGGTCATCAACGTGAACGCCCAAAACCAGCCGGTAAGCGAGATAGACAAAACCGCCGCCGTCCCGGGCTTTACCAGCGTGGCCAATGCGATTGTCAATATCCCCATAGACAAATATTCGCAAGAATCGCTGCGCCGCTTCCGCGCCTTTGCCGACCAATGGAACGAGGATGCGAAAAACGGCAAAAACGGCCACACGGTCGATATGTATTTCATCAGCCTGAACCTGCTGGACCTGCCCGAATCCGCACTGCGCGGCAGGGTGCTGAACATCGCCACCAGCTTCTACCTGCCCGCCGACGAGGTAAACGACCTGAAAAAGGCCGCCCGCCAACTGTTGGACAATTCGTCCGAATACCGCCGCCTGCTGCAGGATTTGTCGCCGCCTCCGGAAGAAGCGGACTGAAAGGCGCGGCCGCCTGAAAAGCTTTCAGACGGCCTGCGGCAAAATCAGTTACAATGGCGGCCTTTCGACACTTTGATTTCCTTAGGCAAACCATGTTTTCAACAGTAGAAAAATACAGCGGGCCGGCCAAAATCATGCTGGCCCTGATTGCACTGACCTTTGTCGGTTTCGGGGTCGGCACGGTATCGCCCGGGTCGGACTACATCGTCAAAATCGGCAGCCGCAAAATCAGCACCTACGATGTCCAAAGGGCGGCCCACAACTCCGGCGGCAGCAGCGAGGGCGCGCTCAACGCCCTGATACAGCGCGCCTACATGCTGGAGGGGGCGGGGCAGATAGGCATAGGCGTATCGCTGGACCTGTTGAAACAATCCATAGTGGACGACCCTGCCTTCCACGACGGACAAGGGCGGTTCAGCGAAGAAAAATTCAAACAATACCTGCAGCAGGCGGGGATGAGCGCGGACGACTTCATAGGCCAAATCCGCGAACAATACGAATTGCAAAACCTGCTGAACCTGAGCCAAAACGGCGCACTTGTCAGCGACGCGCAAATATCGCAGGCCGTTTCCCTGCTGCAGGCCGAACGCACCATACGCACCCTGACCCTGGACCCGCGCGCCTTTGCCGGGCAGGTCCGGCCTACGGACGGAGCCCTGAAAGCCTTTTACGAAAAAAACAAACAAGACTACATCCTGCCCCAGGCGGTGAAATTCCAATATATCGCCCTGTCGGCCAAATCCCTGGCCGCCTCGCAAAGCGTCAGCGAAGAAGAACTGAAAAAAGCATTCGAAGAACAACAAAAAGCCGCCGTACCCCGGCGCGAAGTGGCGCACATCATGTTCTCGCTGGCCGGAAAAGACAAAGCGCAGGTAAAGGCACTGGCTGAAAAAGTGCTGGCCGAGGCCAAAGCGCAGCCCGACCGCTTTGCCGAACTGGCCAAACAACACTCCGCCGATACCGCCAGCGCGGCCAACGGCGGCGGCATAGGGCGGATAAGCAAAAACGGCTCGCTGCCCGCACCCTTCGAACAGGCGGCCTTCGCCCAGGCCAAGGGCGAAATCGGAGGAATAGTAGAAACCCCCGATGCCCTGCACATCATCAAAGTGCTGGACATCCCGCCGCAGCAGACCTTCGAAGAAGCCCGCGCCGGATTGGAAGCCGGCCTGAAAGAAAAAAAAGCCAAACAAGAATTGAGCCGGGCGCGCGAAACCCTGTCGCAAACCACTTTTGATGCACACGACAGCCTGGAGCCCGCCGCCAAAAAACTGGGCCTGGCCATACAGGGCGGCAACGAATGGGCCAGCAGGCAGGACCTGGCCGCCGCCAAACTGCCGGCCGAATTGGCCGATGCCCTGTTCGGCGACGAAGTATTCAAGAAAAAACACAATTCCGAACCCATAACCGTGGGCGACGAAACATGGGTGGTGCGCGCCACGGCCGTGCGCGAACAAACGCAGCAGACATTCGAACAGGCCAAAGACAAAGTAAGGGCGGCCTACACCGAAACCGAAGCCGCCAAACTGGCCTTGGCGCAGGCAAAAAAAGAACTGGCCGATTTGCAGAAAAACGCCAAACCGGCAACCGGGCCGGACTGGTCGCCGGTAGAGACCCTTAATACCGAAAACGCAAGGATGAGGATGCCGCCCCAGGCCTTCAACGCCATGCTCAGGGCGCGCCCGTCCGGCGGCAAACCCGCCTACGTGCTGCTGGAGGGGCTGCCCGCCCCCGTGGTGATGGAAATACAGGCTGTCAAAGTCCCCAAAGCCGGTACCGCCGAAACGGAAAACCTGCGCGGGCTGCTGGCGCAACGCAACAGCGAAGAAATGCTGGGCAGCCTGCTGGCCTACCTGCAGCAGACCGTGGACGCGAAACAGGGCGCGCAACGTATGGGGCATGATAACGAATAAGCCCGCGCACGGGACGGCCGTCCGAAACCGACAAGGCTTTCGGGCGGCATCTTCCTCCCAATAACCCCGCCCCATCCACCATAAACCCGCATCATAAAGGGACGGCCATGGACATACAGCCTGCCGCAGACATTTTACAAAATCTGCAAAACCGCATCTGTGCCGCATTGGAGGCGGAAGACGGCGGTGCGGCCTTTGCCCGCGACGACTGGCAAAGCGCATTGGGCGAAGGCAGCAGCCGCGTATTAAAGCAGGGGGAAGTATTCGAACAGGCCGGGGTAAACTTCTCCCGTGTCCGAGGAAACGCCCTGCCTGCCGCCGCCACCGCGCGCCGCCCCGAATTGGCGGGGGCGGCGTTCGAAGCCGCAGGCGTATCGCTGGTGGTACATCCGCGCAACCCCTACATACCGACCAGCCACGCCAACATCCGCTGCTTTGCCGCCCGCCCCAAAGGCGGCAGCCCCGTCTGGTGGTTTGGCGGCGGCCTGGATCTGACACCGTTTTACCCGTTTGACGAAGACATCCGGCATTGGCACCAAACGGCGAAAAACCTGTGCGACCGCTTTTCGGAGGGACTGTACCGCGAATACAAAGAATGGTGCGACCGCTATTTTTACCTCCCGCACCGCAGCGAGGCGCGCGGCGTGGGCGGGCTGTTTTTCGATGACCTGAACCGCTGGGACTTTGCCACCTGCCTGGATTTCGCCCGCCAAACCGGCGAAGCCTACATAGAGGCCTACCTTCCCATAGCCGCCCGCCGCAAACACACCCCTTACGGCGAACGCGAACGGCAGTTCCAGCTTTACCGGCGCGGCCGCTATGTAGAATTCAACCTGCTGTCCGACCGCGGCACCCATTTCGGCCTGCAAAGCGGCGGCCGCACCGAAAGCATCCTGATGTCGCTGCCGCCGCTGGTGCGTTTTGAATACGGCTACCGCCCCGAAGAGGGCAGCGCGGAGGCCGGGCTGGCCGATTACCTGAAACCGAGGGACTGGCTGGCGGAATAGGGCGGGTTAAACCAGCTTCCCCGTGCGCGGCAGGCCGCTATGGGGCAGATTGCCTCCGGGGCGGTTCGTGCCGGTTGCGGTTAATTTTTGCTAGCATAACTTTACTTAAATTAGTATGATTGCCCCCTGCATCAAGGGTCAGGCTGCCACCCGCAGCCCATGTATCACAATATCCGTTTTAATTCAGGAGGTGTTCCGTGTCTGAACAACAACCGCAGCGCGAAACTTTTTCCAACCGCAAGGCCTTTATGTTTGCCGCCATAGGTTCGGCGGTAGGCTTGGGCAATATCTGGCGTTTTCCCTATGTCGCCTATGAAAACGGCGGCGGCGCGTTTATCATCCCCTATCTGATTGCGCTGATAACGGCGGGCATACCGCTGTTGCTGCTCGATTACGCCATAGGCCACCGCTATCGCGGCTCGCCCCCTTTGGCCTTCCGCCGCATAGGCAGGTATTTCGAACCCTTCGGCTGGTGGAACGTGCTGACCAATGTCGTCATCTGCCTTTATTATGCCGTAATCCTGGGTTGGGCGGTCAGCTACACTTATTATTCCCTAACCGGCGCATGGGGTAGCCAGCCGCAGGAATTCTTTTTCAGCCAATACCTGAAGGTTGCCAAAGAAACCGGTATAGGCTTGGAATTTGTCGGCAACGTCTTATGGCCGCTGGCGGGCGTTTGGCTGTTCACCATCTTCATCCTTGCCGCCGGCGTGCAAAAGGGCGTGGCACGCTCCTCCGCCTTCTTTATGCCGCTTTTGGTGGTGATGTTCGTGCTGATGGTAGGCATAGCCCTCACCCTGCCGGGCGCGGCCAAGGGTCTGAATGCCTTGTTCACCCCCGATTGGTCCAAACTGGCCAAGCCCGGGGTGTGGGTGGCGGCTTACGGCCAGATTTTCTTCTCGCTTTCGATTTGCTTCGGCATCATGGTTACCTATTCATCCTATTTGAAATCCAAGTCCGATTTGGGCGGGACGGGGCTGGTGGTGGGTTTTGCCAACAGCAGCTTCGAAGTGCTGGCGGGCATAGGCGTGTTTGCCGCGTTGGGCTTTATGGCGGTAACGGGCAACAAGGAAGTCAGCCAGGTGGCCTCGGACGGCATAGGTTTGGCCTTTATCGCCTTCCCCACCATCATCAACCAAGCGCCGTTGGGCGAGGTCATAGGCGTGTTGTTTTTCGGCTCGCTGGTTTTCGCGGGCATCACTTCGCTGATTTCGGTGGTCGAGGTTATCGTGGCGGCGGTACAGGACAAATGGCACATGGCGCGTATTCCGGCCACGTTCGCCGTCTGCATACCTATGGCGCTGTTGTCCGTCCTGTTGTTCGGCACGACGACCGGCCTGCCTGTGCTGGACGTGTTGGACAAATTCGTCAATGTTTACGGCATTGTGGCTGCAGGCTTCCTCTATGTGCTGACTTTGGTGGTGTGGGAAAAACTGCCCCTGTTGCGCAAACACGTCAATTCGGTTTCCTCTTTTAAAATCGGCGCGGTTTGGAATTTGTGTATCCTCGTTACCCTGAATGTGTTGGGTTATATGCTGTTTTTGGATACCAGAAACCTGTTGGAGAAAAATTACGGCGGTTATCCCGGCTGGTTTTTAAATATTTTCGGCTGGGGGATGTCCTGCGGTATGATAGCGCTGGCAATCATGCTGTCGTTTTTGCCGTGGAAACGCGAAAAACCCTTTTCCCCCGAGCAAACGGAAGACGAACAAGGAGTGTAAAATGAGTATGTCGGCCATCGTCATGATGATAATCGCCCTGGTGGTTATTTGGGGCGGGTTTGTGGTTTCCATCCTGCGCCTGCCCAAAGAATAACGAAACAGGCCGCCTGAAACCTGTTCGGACGGCCTGCCAAACGGAACGAAAACATGGCGGCAAAAGCAGTTTTATTTGATTTGGACGGAACCCTGGCCGATACCGCCCTGGATTTGGGCGGCGCACTCAACCGCCTGCTGCACCGGCACGGCCTGCCCGCAAAAAGCATGGGCGAAATCCGCCCCACCGCCAGCCACGGTGCGGCCGGATTGCTGCTGCTGGGTGCGGGCATAGGCCGCAGCCATCCCGATTACGCGCGGTGGCGGGCGGAATACCTGGCCGAATACGAACACTGTTTCGACCAAGAAACCGTTTTGTTCGGCCAAACCGTCCCATTATTGGACGGATTGGCCAAGGCGGGTGTCGTTTGGGGCATCGTTACCAACAAGCCGAAAACCTTCACCGACAGGCTGGTGCCCAAACTGGGCTTCCCTTCGCCGCCGGCGGTGGTGGTCAGCGGCGATACCTGCCGCGAGGCCAAACCCAGCCCCATGCCCCTGCTGTATGCCTGTTCGCAAATCGGGGCGGAGGCACATGAGTGCCTGTATGTCGGGGATGCCGAACGCGATATGCAGGCCGGCCGCGCTGCGGGCATGAAGACGGTGCTGGCACAATGGGGTTATATTTCCCCTGCCGACCAAACAGAAAACTGGCCTGCCGACTTTTCCGCCCGGCAGCCTCTGGACGTATTAAAATACATTTAATCCAAGCACTGAAAAAAGCCGCCTGAGGCTATTTCAGACGGCTTTCCCTTCAAACGGATCTAAAGCCTGTCTTTGCGGCAGGTTTTCTTTTTCTTCATCAAAAACAAAGCAGACAACCGACTTTACCGGCACATATGGCGGATTGGGCACAATACGCGGCAAAACCGCCCGCCTCATAGTCCTGCGGGACGGCCGGATAACCAGGGAACACAAATGGAATACAAGGACAACGCCGAAAACACACAAAATGGAGAAATCTCCGCCCCCATGCCGCCCAACTCCATAGAAGCCGAGCAATCGGTGCTGGGCGGCCTCATGCTGGACAACTCGGCATGGGACAGGGTTGCCGACGCAGTATCGGGAGAGGACTTTTATCGTCATGAACATCGGGTAATATTTCGCACAATTTCGTCACTAATTAACGAAAGCCGTCCGGCCGATGTCGTAACCGTACAAGAATTTTTATCGCGCAAAGGAGAATTGGAAGCGGCGGGAGGATTCGGCTATTTGATTGAATTGGCAAACAATACCCCCTCTGCAGCCAACATAAGGTACTATGCCGAAATCGTCCGCGAACGCGCCATCATGCGCCAGCTTGCCGAAGTAGGCACGGAAATTGCTAGGAATGCCTATAACCCGCAGGGGAAGGATGCCGCAAAATTATTGGACGAGGCCGAAAACAAAGTTTTTCAAATTGCCGAGCGCACCAGTAAAAACAAACAAGGTTTCCTGTACATGCCAGACCTATTGCAGGAAGTGGTCGAAAGAATCAGCAACCTGTATTCGCGCGACAACCCAAACGAAGTAACCGGCGTGGCCACGGGGTTTGCCGATTTGGACAAAAAAACATCCGGCCTGCAGCCGGGGGATCTGATTATCGTTGCGGGGCGGCCTTCCATGGGAAAAACAGCATTTTCCGTCAATATTGCCGAACATGTCGCCTTGGAAGAAAAACTGCCGGTGGCCATATTCTCCATGGAAATGGGGGGTACGCAACTGGTGATGCGGATGCTGAGTTCCATAGGCCAACTGGATCAGCAAATGCTGAAAAACGGCGCTTTGCAAGACGAACACTGGGTCAGCCTGGGCAACACAGTGGACAAATTGGCCAATGCCCCTATCTTTATTGATGAAACAGCCGGGCTGACCGCCTTGGAGCTTCGCGCGAGGGCCAGGCGTTTGGCCAGACAGTTCAACGGCAAACTCGGACTGATAGTCATAGACTACATCCAACTTATGGAAGGCTCGGGCAAAGACAGCAACCGCGCGTCAATATTGGGGGAGATTTCCCGTTCCCTGAAAGCCCTGGCCAAAGAACTTCATGTTCCGATTATCGCCTTATCGCAGTTAAGCCGGGCGGTCGAACAACGTACAGACAAACGACCCATGATGTCCGACTTGCGGGAATCCGGCGCAATAGAGCAAGATGCTGATTTAATTATGTTTATGTACCGGGATGAATATTATAATCCGGAATCTCAGCTCAAAGGGATTGCAGAATGCATAATCGGAAAACACCGCAACGGCCCCGTGGGGAAAATTTTCCTAACCTGGATGGGGGCACATGCGAGATTTGGCAATTCGACATATTCGGGGGCTTCGGATATGTCCGCCTTGCCACCGCTGTAATTTTAATAAAAACCGTTTCTAAATTTCCCAATTATGATAGAATAATGGGATTATTCTAATAAAATTAAATTAAGGGTGATTCATGAAATCCAAACATAAGGGCTTTACCCTGATAGAGTTAATGGTCGTGATAGCCATTGCCGCCATCATGATGGCCATCGCGATTCCTAATTTCTCCGAATGGATTGCCAGACGGCGGGTTGCGGCGGCGGCCGAGCAGGTGGCCAACCTTATGCGGGTTGCGCGGGCGGAGGCTGTGCGTTTGAACAAACCGGTTTATGTCTGCCCGGCGAAAATCAGAAAAGACGGCAAACATAATTTATCCGGAAGCTGCAAGGCCAGCGATGCGGGGTCGGGGTTCGTGGCTTGGGCCGACGGCAACAACGATGCGAAATATGTTGCCGCAAACGATACCACTGTAAGGACGGTGATTTTAAATACACCTAGTCAAGATGCCAGGGTAAAATACCGCATGGGCATGGTTGCCTTCGGCGGCGGCAACATGAATCAAACCAAGGCGCAGGGAGTCGTCTTCTATCCTGACGGATCGGCAAAATCCCTAGACCTTTCTTCCTCTGCCGTTAAAACACAACTGATTAGCGGATATGTGAAATTTGTATTTACCGATGCCAAGGCACAAACCAGGGAAAGGCGGGAGGAAAGGGCTTCCATCATGTTGTTGTCCGGCGGACAGGTAAGTTTTTGCATACGCGATCAGCGCGAAGCCTGCAAGTATGAAGATGTGAATTAAATGAGCTTTATGGGGGCAACGAAAAATGAATATACATAGGAATATAAAGATTTACAGGCAAAAGGGTTTTGCATTGGTAGAAGTTTTGGTTTCCATCTTCATCATGGCGATAGGGATGATGGCGTTGCTGGGCGCGCAATTGCGCTCAGTTACCAGTGTGCGCGATTCTGAAACCCAAACCATAGTCGCCCAGGCCGCACAAAACCTGATCGAAGGGATGATAGCCAATCCCACTTTGACGGCGGACGGTGCTTGGACGAAAAAAAGTTACGACGATTATCTGAATAAAACAGATACCAATGTTACATCTTGCAATAATATCTACCAAACCGGCACAACTTATGACAAAGCGGCTTTGGCCGAGCGCCAGTTATGCAGTTTTAAATATGAATTAACCCAAAAATTAAAGGATAAGGGGGTTAAATTCCAGATTTGTCAGGATAACGACTTTAGCGATACCCCTACTATAGGCAGCGGCGGCAACATAGATGGAAAATGTTCCAACAGTGGCGATACCGCAATTAAAGTCGTTTGGCAGGTGCAGCCTAAAGACGAATCTACCGACGACGTGCAGATTATGAGTTTTCAGACATATGTGAGGGATAATTGATTATGCTGATAAGAACAAAAAAGGGAAGGAAGCAACCGTATTTCCCGACAATAAACAGGCAGGCTGGTTTTAGTTTGATTGAATTTCTGGTTGCCAGCGCGTTGTCTATGATAGTCCTGATGGCGGCGGGTTCGGGTTTCTTTACCACGCAAAGGCTAAACAATGTGGCCAGCGGCAGGTTGCAAGTCCAACAAGATTTGCGCATGGCGGCAAATATGATCGTTCGGGATGCCCGTATGGCGGGATCTTTCGGATGTTTTAATTTAGCCAAACAAAGCAAAAGCGTCAGTATTGCCAGCGACGGACAAAATAATGATACCAGCTTGACCGAGCTTAAATTCAAAAATCAAAATCAGGGGGTGAAACTGATGCCCATCAGTAGTGGGACAAGGAGTGTGGAGGATTTAAAACCCGGCGGATTCACCTTCCTCGGTTCGAATATATTGCTGTTTAATTATGGTATAGGCTCATCGGGCAAGGCTACTTTGAACGGCAATACCCTGACGGTTCAAGGGGATCAGGAACTGGCCGAATTGTCCGGGCATTCTACCGCCCCGGTGGTCATCAGTAGCTGTAGCGCATTAGACCGTTTGGTTGGTGTAAACAAAAATTATAGCGGCGGCGATTTAAAATTAAGCGCATCCCCGCTGACTGTGTCTTCCAAGCACAAGGTTGATCAAATTTCCGTATTTAGGCAAATAGTTAATGTTTATACCATCGGACAGCCGGACAAAGGCGAAGTTGGTTTATATTTGTTTCAATTAAATGCAGATGGGACATGGAGCGATCCCCAGCTTTTAATCAGCGGGGTTAATGCGTGGGATATCCAATTAGGATACCTTAAGGGATGTTCGGCGGGTGTCAATGATGCAACGTTTGAAATTGAAGATAAAGTCCGTGCAAATGCCGATGCCATTGCACCTACTTTACTGCATATCCAACTGTTGAATGGCAATCAACGAGACATCCAGACAAAAGGAAATAGTGGTAATGTTTCAGATGTTCAATCTTACAACATTGATGCGACAATAAGAGGAGGCAACGCATGTGCGGATCGCAATATTCAAGAAGCAGTGTAATAAACAAGGCTTCTGGCGTTTTGGGGTTTTCATTGCCTATTGTAATGATTATGATGCTGGTGTTGGCAATTTTGGTGCTGGCTGCCACGCAAACATATAATACGGAATCCAGAATCAGTAGTAATGATGCCGATAAAAAGCTGGCCATGCAATATGCCGAGGCAGCCTTGCGGGATGGTGAAAATTATATTATAGACAGCGGATTGAATGATCGTCAGCAGTCTGTTAAATTCACATCAAACTGCAATCAAGGTCTGTGCAGCGTTGAAACCGTACCCGCATGGGAAAGGGATTGTGGCGGTAAGAATTGTTTGGATCAACAGGGCAGGCAATACCATATTCAGGGTGTGAATAAATCTCCGCGTTATATCATAGAATGGATTAACAGTAATGATGATGATATTATTTTCCGT
>JAUMUU010000147.1 GCA_030530545.1 Neisseria sp.
ACTCAGCATCAACGGCAGCCGCAAAACCGCGCTGACCCAAACCGCCTTCACACTCGACACCCCGCTGAACTGGCAGCGGCAGGGCGGCTGGGAAATGCCCGCCGTCAAACTCACCACCCGTCTGGACAACATCACCGGCAACCCGCGGCCGCGCCTGATAAGCGAATTGGCCGGAACATTCCGCTATCAAAACAGCGGCGGCTGGCAGGGACGGCTTACTGGACGGCTCGACCGCCAAGCCGCCGAACTGGATGCCGCCTACACCGTGGTCGACCGCCCAAACAACCGCCCGGCCAAACTCACGGCCAACCTGCAACTGGACAAACTCGCCCTGTCGCCCTATCTGGAAGGACTGGCCGACACCTCCGTGCCCGCCTATCCGGCCTGGCTGCAAAAAGACGGCGCGCCCGAAATCGAAGCCACCGTCCGCATCAAAACCCTGCAATCGCCCAACCTCGAAATCAACAACCTCACCACCCGCCTGCTGGCCGACCGCGAGCGCATCGTCCTGCCCGACTTCCGTGCCGAACTTTACAACGGCAGCATGGAAGGCGGCATCAGCATGGCCAACACCTCCCCGCCCACCTACCACCTCCAGCAATACGCCAAAAACATCAACATCCGCCCGCTGATGCAGGACCTGTTCCGCTACGGCAACATCAGCGGCGAGGGCGACGCGGAAATCGACCTCACCGCACAGGGTGCCGACCGTGCCGGCCTGACCAAAACCCTCTCCGGCCGCCTCCAGCTCAACCTGACCAAAGGCAACTGGCTGGGCATCAACCTCGACCAAGCCTTGCAAAGCCTGCTGGGCAACAAACCGGTTAATACGGACGAGCGTTCCGCCACCCCGTTCCAACGCTTCAGCATGAGCAGCACCATCCGCAACGGCATCAGCAGCCACGAAAACGCCGAACTCGATTCCGACCGCCTGCATATCGTCCTCACCGGCAGCACCGACTTCAACAACATGACCCTGAACGAACGCCTGCTGCTCAGCCCCGCCGACGGCAAAGGCACGCCGATACCCCTCAACATCAGGGGCAAGGCGGACAACCCGTCCATCACCCTCGACTACAAAGGCCTGACCGAAGGACTGGAAACGGCGGAGGAAAAACAGCAGGCACTGACCCGCGCCATCCGCGAACAATGGCAGTGGCTCAACAGGCCGTCTGAAAACGGCAAATAAGGCGGGAAGGCGACATCCCGTCCCTGCAACAATGCCGTCTTTCCCTTTTCAGACGGCCTCACACCGCAAGCAGGCCGTCTGAAAAATACCGCATCCGACAGGCCGCCTTTTCCGGCCATTTTCCCAAACCGAAAATCCAAAACTCACAATTTCGGGAGACAACATGAACGAATCGAATGACCAGTGCGCTGCAGAAAACGCCCTATCCTCCAGCATGGGCTGCTTTATCAAGGGCACTTTGGTAGAAACGGAAGAAGGCTGGACGCCGATAGACGAACTGAAGGTGGGTGATTGGGTGATGTCGCGGCCAGAAAACGGCATCGGCGAGGCCGTGCCCAAGCGGGTGGTGAACACCTTCTGTTTTGAGGGCAAGGAGGTATGGGATCTTGCCTTTTCCACCTTTCCGCGAAGGGAAGGGGGGGGAGCACGGCTTTCCGCCACCCCCAACCACCCGTTCTGCGTCTACGGCGTGGTGACCAACCTGTTTATGGACAGCCCGTTCGGCGTATTGGGGCGGGAAGACAGCATCTATTACGACAATATTGATGTCGAGAACGACGAAGACTGGCATGAGAAATTCCAAGCCTTGGAACGCTTCAGTCAAACCCCGTATGAAATCGCGCTATATGAAAAACCCGTCTGGAAGCGGGTGGATCAGCTTGAGCGCGGCGATGTGGTGTTGGATGCCCTTGATAAATATCGCGTGGTTGAAATGTCCCGCCCTTATTTTGCCGTCGATAGCGATAACCCCAACCATGCCTGGGTGCAAGGTTATACAAATAAGTATGGCTGGGAGCGACAATCGATAGGGCATATTTACGATTTAACGCTGGATCAGGCAAACAACTATATGTATCCAAGGGCTTTGGCATACGATGTCGAGAATCCGGCCATGCTGTTAGGCAAAGATGAAGACGGTAGGCTGCATTACCGCCCTTACCGCACCACGGTTTACAACATCGAGGTGGAAGATACCCACACTTATTTGGTGTCGCGTTCGGGTATCTTGGTACACAACACCTGCGGCCAAACCCGTTCCGACCGGATGGCCGAAATACAGGCCCGCAGCAAGGATTTGATCAACCGCGACGTGGTTGAAATCCTGAGACGCGATGATAGGTAGTAGAAAACCATGATTGGCAACAAAGGCCGTCTGAAACGTTCAGACGGCCTGACAAGCGGCAATCGGCGGTTTGTTTGGTAAAGGAATGGCTGGAATAGGGCGGATACGCCCGCCGCCCATTTTGAGGCCGTCTGAAAACCGTCCCGCCCCTTCCCGAACGATAGCCGGCCGCTGCAACGATTTTTAGCGTAAATTGAAATAAGGACACTCATGCCGTCATGCCCGCGCGGACATGAGAATGGCCGGTATTTTCTATATTTAATCCGCTATAAAAAACAATCCGGCAATACGCCGCCCTTGATTCCATGCACGATTTAAACGACTTTCCCGCCCAAGCCCTGCCCGACGGCCTGCGCCATGCGCGCCACATCGAAGCCGCGCTCAGCGGCGGCCTCGACTCCGTCGTCCTGCTGCACCTGCTCTCGCGGCTGGCAGGCCGTCTGAACATCAAACTCACCGCCGTCCACGTCCACCACGGCCTGCAGGACGAAGCCGACGATTGGCTCGAATTTTGCCGCGATTATTGCGGCCGCCTCGCCGTGCCGTTGCGCTGGCAAAAGGTCGATGTCGTTTCAGACGGCCTCGGCATCGAAGCGGCGGCACGGCGGGCGCGTTACCGCGTGTTCGGCGAAACCGAAGCCGACGTACTCGCCGCCGCCCATCATGCCGACGACCAAGTGGAAACCTTTATGCTTGCCGCCCTGCGCGGCGGCGGCCTGCGCGCCCTGTCCGCCATGCCCGCCGTGCGCCCGCTGAACCGCCGCACCCTGCTGTGGCGGCCGCTGCTGCCTTACGGCCGCGCAGAGCTGGAAGCCTATGCCGAACGGCACAAGCTGGCTTTTGTGTGCGACCCCAGCAACGAAAGCGGCGACTATCTGCGCAACTGGCTGCGCAACGACGGCCTGCCGCAATGGCGCGCCCGACTGCCGCAGTTGGATCAACACATCCTGTCCGGCATCGGGCTGTTGCAGGACGAATTGGCCGTGTTGGAAGAAACGGCGGCGGCGGACGAAGCGGCCGTGCAAAGCGGCGGGCTGTTTGATGCCGCCCGTTGGCGCACCCTGCCGCCTGCCCGCCGGAGACAGGTTTTGCGCCGCCTGCTGGCCGGACACGGCGTTTCGGCGGGCAAAGCCGCCCTGCACGACTTCGAGCGGATTTTGATGAACCTCGGGCAGGGCGGCGCGGAATGGAAGTTTCCGCAGCAAACCGTCTACGCCGCCGCAGGCCGCCTGTATTTCCTGCCGCCCGACTGGCAGGCGCAATGCCGTGCCGCGCCGCAGACAGGCCGTCTGAAAGAACTCGGCGGCGGCTGGCAATTGCGCCGCGCCGCCTACGGCCTGCCCGATGCCGCGCTGGAACAAACCGTCCGCATCCGCACCGCCGAAAGCGGCGATTTGCTGCACACGTCCGGCGGGCGGAAAAAGCCGAAACAGATATTGCAGGAAGCGGGCGTGCCGCCGTTTGCCCGCCCGCTGTGGCCGATTGTCGCCGATGCCGAAAACCGCTGCCTCGCCGTCGCCGGCATCCGTGCCGACAGCCGCATGGCGGTTGCAGACGGCCTGCTGCCCTGCTGGGAGCCGTTGATGCGGTTTGTGCCGCCCCGATGAGGCGGGTGTTTTTATTTTTATCCGCCATAAACGTAAAGGCCGTCTGAAACAGGATTTTCCGTTTGAACTGGCCCCCAAATCTTGGACACTCATAAAAGCCTATTCAGGCGCTCTG
>JAUMUU010000016.1 GCA_030530545.1 Neisseria sp.
GGGCTGCGCCTTATGTGCGGCCCTGTGTGTTGAAACATGGGGCAAATCGAATTTTTACGGCATTTTCGCCCGTTTGCCGCCGGGGCCTAATCTTGCCCGTTTTCCAATTCGCCAAACCTGGCCTTCATGGTCGGGTTGTTGCGCACCAGCTTTTTCACGGTCAGCCCCTCGGCCTTGTTGTTGGCCAGGCGCAGGTTGTTTTCCGAAGAGAGCAGGGCTTCTTTGGTTTTTTGCAGGTGGCTGATGGTTTTGTCGATTTCGTCTATGGCGGTTTGGAATTTGCGGCTGGCGAGTTCGTAATTGCGGCCGAATTCGGCCTTGAATTTGTCCAGGTCGGCTTCGAAGTTGGCAATGTCTATATTCTGTTCGCGCATCCTGGCAGCCTCTTGTTTGTATTGCAGGGCGTTTAGGGCGGCGTTGCGCAGCAGCGAAATGATGGCGATGAAGTTTTGCGGGCGGATGACGTACATTTTCGGGTAGGCGTAAGACACATCGGCAATCCCGCCGTTGTACAGTTCGCTGTCGGCCTCCAGCAGCGACACCAGCACCGCGTATTCGCAGCCCTTTTCGCGCCGGTCTTTATCCAGTTCTTTGAAAAAATGTTCGTTTTTCTTTTTGGTGGCCGTCTCGTCGCCCTCGTTTTTCATTTCGAACATGACGGACAGGATTTCATTGCCGTATTCGTCGTATTCGCGGTAAATGTAGTCGCCCTTGCTGCCCGAATGCGCGTCGTTGTCCTTGCCGAAACAGGCGCGGGGGAAGGCGGTGGTGCGGATGCGGTTGAATTCGGTTTCGCAGTGCTGCTCCAGGCTCTCGCCCAGCATTTTGGTCGATTGGCGCGCCTTGAAGTCTTTGTAAAAGGCTATGGTTTCGTCTTTTTGCCGCAACTGGGCCTCGTATTTTTCGCGCAGGCCGCTTTGGGATAGCAGGTTTTGCTGTTCCTGCAGCTGCAGGCGGGCGTGCAGTTCGTTGAGTTGGCGGTCCTTTTCCGCCACCGCGCGGGTGATTTCCAGCGTCTTTTCCAATTCTTTGCCCTCGGCCAGCGTCCGCGCCTGTATTTCCAGGCCGGCAATCTGCCTTTCCTGCCGCGCCAATTGCTCTTTGAAACGCTGTTCCGCCTCGGCCAGCGCCAGCCTGCGGTCTTTCTCGTCATTGCCTATGCGGTTGAGCAGTTCGGCGATTTCGCGTTCCTTGTCGGCCAATATCCTTTCCAGCCGCCCCTGCGCCTGTGTTTCCAGAAGGTCCTTCTCTTGTTGGAAGCGCAGGCGTATCTGCTCCGTCCTCTCTTCGATTTCCTGCCGGAAGGTTTGGCCGCGGACCTGGTTCAGGATATGGGCGTAATCGGCCTCGTTTACGGTAAAGGCCGTTTGGCAGTGCGGGCATTGGATTTTGTTCATTAAAATTTCCTTAATGGCTGAACCCCCGCCCTTAGCGGCGGTAGGATTCGGACTTGTTTGAGAGGGGTGTAACCCCTTCCGAATCAGGGCGGCACACAGGGCTGCGCCTTATGTGCGGCCCTGTGTGTTGAAACATCAAAATTTCCTTGCTTAATGATTAAAGGCGGAATACCTGAAAAAAGCCGCCTGAAAAGCGTTCAGACGGCCTTTTTGCCATTTCAAACCGCCTTTTTGGCCGTTTTTTCCCTTTCCCGCCTTTGCCGGCCGTAATCGGATGCGGCGGTAAACAGCACGTCTGTGGACGAATTGAGCGCGGTTTCGCAGGAATCCTGCATCACCCCTATAATAAAGCCCACGGCCACGACCTGCATGGCCTCATCGTTACTGATATTGAACAGACTGCAGGCCAGCGGAATCAGCAGCAGCGAGCCACCGGCCACGCCGGACGCGCCGCACGCACTGACCGTGGCGACCAAACTCAGCAGCAGCGCGGTCATAAAGTCTATACTGATGCCCTTGGTATGGGCGGCCGCCATGGCCAGCACCGTAATCGTAACCGCGGCCCCGGCCATATTGATAGTTGCGCCCAAGGGGATGGAAATCGAATAAGTATCCTCATGCAGCCCCAACTTCTTGGCCAGTGCCATATTCACCGGGATATTGGCGGCGGACGAACGCGTAAAGAAGGCCGTAACCCCGCTTTCGCGCAGGCAGGTCAAAACCAGCGGATAAGGATTTTTCCGCATCTCCCACCACACAATCAGCGGATTGAGCACAAAGGCCACAAACAACATACAGCCCACCAGCACCGTCAGCAGCCGCAAATAAGTATACAGCTCCCCGAAGCCCGTTTTGGCCACGACCACCGACACCAGGCCGAAAATACCCAGCGGGGCGAAACGGATAACCCAGCGCACGATGGCCGAAACCGCCTCGGCCAAATCGGCCACCACCGCCCGGGTCGGCGCGGAGGATAGGCGCAGGGCGAAGCCCAGCACCAAGGCCCAGGCCAGGATGCCTATATAATTGCCGCCGGCCAGCGCGCTGACCGGATTGTCCACCAAATTCATCAAAAGCTTCTGCATCACCTCGGTAATGCCCTGCGGAGGCGCGCCCTCCCCGCCGCCCTTGCCTATGAGCTTCAACGTTACCGGAAACAGAAAACCGGCCGCCACCGCCACCAGGGCCGCGCCCAGCGTACCCAAAAGATAGAGCAGCAAAATAGGCTTGATATGCGCCTCATTGCCCTTCTGATGCTTGGTAATGGCCGCCGTAACCAAAATAAACACCAAAAACGGCGCGACCGCCTTTAACGCGCCGACAAACATATCGCCCAAAATCCCGGCCGCCATCCCCGCCTTGGGGGCGAAATAGCCCAACAGGCAGCCCAACACCAAGCCCAGGGCGATTTGCTGCACCACACTAGTTTTTTTCAGCCCCTGCCAAAAAGAATGAATTGTCGTCATATTGTTAAACCTTAACCCGAATTGAAAAAACTTTTCGATTTGCCATTCTAAAAGAAACACAAAAGAAACACAAAGGTTTGAATAGTGAGGGGAAAAACGGCCGGCGGCAAAATAAACTGCTTTTGGCGCGCCCTTTCGATTAAAATCCACATTTTTCCAAACAGGGGCGGGACATGGCAAAGACAAAGGGCGGCCTGGGCGGCCGGGGGCTGGACTCACTGTTGGCGGGCGGCATAGAAGACGGCCTGGGCGGCCGCCTGGACACCATAGCCGTCAAAGACATCAGGCCGGGCCGCTACCAGCCCCGCAGCCAAATGGACGACGCATCCTTGCAGGAGCTGGCCGAATCCATACGTGCCCAGGGCGTAATCCAACCCATAGTCGTGCGCGAATACGGCCTGTCGCAATACGAACTCATAGCGGGCGAACGCCGCTGGCGCGCCAGCCAACTGGCGGGGCTGGCCGAAATCCCCGCCGTCGTCAAAAACATAGGCGACGAAACCGCCTTGGCGATGGGACTGATAGAAAACCTGCAGCGCGAAAACCTAAACCCCATAGAAGAAGCGCGCGGCCTCAGGCGGCTGACCGAAGAATTCGGCCTGACCCACGAAGCGGCTGCACGGGCGGTAGGCAAAAGCCGCAGCGCCCTTTCCAACAGCCTGCGCCTGCTCAACCTGCCCGAGCCCATACAGGAAATGCTTTACCGGCGCGCATTGGAAATGGGGCATGCCCGCGCCCTGCTGGGGCTGCCGGTAACCGCGCAACTGGATTTGGCGGGCAAAGCCGTCCGCCAAGGCTGGTCCGTGCGCGAAACCGAAAGGCGCAGCCGCGCCGCAAGGGAGGGGGCGGAAAAAACACCCCCCGCCGCCGCAGCCGACCCCGACATCAGGAAACTGAACGACAGCCTGACCGCCAGCCTGGGCGTGCAGGCCGAAATCAAAAGCAGCAACCGGCGCAGCGGCAAAATCATCCTGCACTTCGACAGCCCCGAAACACTGGACGGCCTGCTGGACCGCCTGGGCGTGGGCGGGCAAATCCTTTAAAACAAAGCCCGGCTTGGAAAAACAAAATAATTTTTCACGAAAATTAACCATCTGCCTTGACGCAAAACAGGGCTTTCTTTATAGTAGGGGCGCATTTGTCCCCATTATGCGCCCAAGGCAGCCGGAAAATGGTAAAAATACTTTATTTGCAGTTGGCCGCCTTAACAATAACCGGCATGGCAAGCGGCCTGCTGGGAGGGGCTGCCGCCCTGTGGTCGGCCGTGGCGGGGGGCATGAGCTACCTGATACCGTCCGCACTTGCGGCACTGGTCATCAACCTTTCCCGCCGCGTCCCGCAATACGCCGGTTACGCCTTCATCGTAGGGGAAGGTTTGAGGATAATGCTGGCCTTGGTTTTAATGGTTGCCTGTTTCGCACTCTGTCATCAAAACCTGAAATTCCTACCGTTTTTCTTCGGCCTTCTGACAACCAGCCATGTGATTTTTTTTACTTTTTGGAAAGTTCGATATTATGGCAAGCGCAAGTGAAACCATAACCGCCACAGACTACATCAGGCACCACCTGCAAAGCCTGACCAGCCTGACCGATGTCGGCAAAGGGCAGGATTTGAAGAATATTGCCGATTTTTCCTACATCAACCTGGATGCCGTCTTTTTCTCCGTCGTCCTGGGCGCGCTGGGCAGCTACCTGTTGTGGCGGGCGGCCAGCCGCGCCACCTCCGGCGTACCCGGCCGCTTTCAGGCGGCGGTCGAACTGCTTTACGAATTTGTGGACGACATGTGCAAAAGCATCATCCACAATGCCGAATCCCGCAAAGCCGTCGCCCCCCTGGGTCTGGCCCTGTTTGTGTGGATTTTCCTGATGAACGCCATGGACCTCCTGCCCGTGGACCTCCTGCCCCTCATCTGGCAGGGCATCAACGACAACCACCACGCCCTGTTGCGCGTCGTGCCCACCGCCGACCTGAATACCTCGCTGGCCCTGGCCATAGGCGTATTGCTGGTCTGCCTTTACTACAACGTCAAAATCAAAGGCGGCCTGGGCTGGCTGCACGAACTGTTCACCGCGCCCTTCGGCCCCTGGCTCGCACCGGCCAACTTCCTGCTGAACATCCTGGAATTCTTCTCCAAAACCGTTTCCCACGGCATGCGGCTGTTCGGCAACATGTATGCGGGCGAACTCGTATTCCTGCTCATCGCCCTGCTGGGCGGCTCTTGGGCGGCATCCGGCCATGTAGGCGTAATGGACCCCATACTGTTCGTCTTCCACGTCTTGGCCGGTTCGGCCTGGGCCATCTTCCACATCCTGATTATCACCTTGCAGGCATTCATCTTTATGGCGTTGGCCTTCGTCTATATCGGCCAGGCGCACGATGCCCACTGAGGATTGTTCTTTTGTTTGAATTGTTTGTTTCCAACGTAGTTTAACCTTTTGTTTTAAGGAGTTTGAAAAATGGGTGGTTTAGTTGCTATCGCTTGCGGTTTGATCGTTGCATTGGGCGCATTGGGCGCATCCATAGGCATCGCCATGGTAGGTTCCAAATACCTGGAGTCTTCCGCACGCCAGCCCGAACTGATAGGTCCGCTGCAGACCAAATTGTTCCTGATTGCCGGCCTGATTGATGCCGCCTTCCTGATTGGTGTGGCCATCGCACTGCTGTTCGCCTTCACCAACCCGTTTGCCGGTTAATCTGAAAACAACCCGTTTTGCTTTGGCAAAGCACAAACTTGTTCGATTAACCCCGATTTTAAGGTTGAGTTAAAGTGAATTTAAATGCGACCATATTTCCGCAGTTAGTGGTCTTTTGCATTCTGTTTTGGTTCACCATGAAATATGTGTGGCCTCCGATTGCAAAAGCACTGGACGAGCGTGCCGACAAAATCGCCGAAGGTTTGGCTGCCGCCGAACGGGGCAAGAGCGATTTTGAACAGGCGGAAAAAAAAGTTGCAGAACTCTTGGCCGACGGCCGCAACCGGGTAACCGAAATGGTTGCCAATGCGGAAAAGCGTGCAGCCCAAATCGTAGAGGAGGCCAAAAACCAGGCCTCCATAGAAGCGGCCCGTATCACAGCCCAGGCAAAAGCCGATGTGGAACAGGAAACCAACCGTGCGCGCGAAGTATTGCGCGAACAGGTGGCCGCTTTGGCCGTGAAGGGTGCGGAAGCGATTTTGCGCAGCGAAGTAAACGCCGTCAAACACGCAGAACTGTTGAGCAACCTGAAACAGGAGCTGTAAGTTATGGCCGAGTTCGCAACCATCGCCAGACCTTATGCCAAGGCATTGTTTGATCTGGCGGAAGAGAAACACCAAATTGAATCTTGGTTGGACGGACTGAAACAACTGGCTTGGTCCGTGCGGCAGCCCAAAGTTGCCGCATTGATCGAAAATACAGAAACCGACAGCAAAGATAAAGCCGATTTCCTGCTTGACCTGCTGCGCGATTCGCAGGCGGCGCAAAGCGAGGCATTCCGTAACTTTGTCAAAATTGTGGCGGAGGAAAAACGGTTTTTGGTCCTGCCCGAAATTTACAGCCAATACCAAGATTTTGCTCTAGCCCGCAGCAATACCAAACAGGCAACCGTATACAGTGCGTTTGAATTTGCCAGCGAGGGTCAGAAGGCCAAAATCATCGCTGATTTGGAACAGCACTTAAATGCCCGTTTGAATGTCGCCTTCCATGTCGATCCCGACCTGATAGGCGGCATTAAAGTGGAAATTGGTGATCAAGTATTGGATTTGTCCGTACAGGGTAAGTTGAAAAAACTGTACGCGGCGATGATTAATTAGGAGAGTTTTCATGCAGCTTAATCCTGCTGAAATCAGCGATTTACTGAAAGCCAAGATTGAGAAGCTGGATACCGCCCAGGAATTGCGTACCCGCGGTACCGTTATCTCCGTTACAGACGGCATCGTCCGCGTGCACGGCTTGTCAGACGTTATGCAAGGCGAGATGCTCGAATTTCCGGGGCATACTTTCGGCTTGGCGATGAACCTGGAACGCGACTCCGTAGGCGCGGTGGTATTGGGCGAATACGAACACATCAAAGAGGGCGACGAGGTTCAATGCACGGGGCGCATTTTGGAAGTGCCCATAGGCCGCGAACTGGTAGGCCGCGTGGTAAACGCGCTGGGACAGCCCATAGACGGCAAAGGGCCGGTCAATACCAAACTGACCGCGCCGATTGAAAAAATCGCCCCGGGCGTGATTGCGCGCCAATCCGTCGATCAGCCCATGCAGACCGGTTTGAAGGCCGTCGATTCCATGGTGCCTGTAGGACGCGGCCAGAGGGAATTGATTATCGGCGACCGCCAAACCGGCAAGACAGCCGTGGCCTTGGATGCCATCGTCAATCAAAAGGGTACCGGCGTCATCTGCATTTATGTCGCCATAGGGCAAAAAGCCTCTTCCATTGCCAACGTGGTTCGCAAATTGGAAGAACATGGCGCAATGGAGCACACCATAGTCGTGGCCGCCACGGCATCGGAGGCGGCGGCCTTGCAGTTTATCGCACCCTATGCCGGCTGCACCATGGGCGAGTTTTTCCGCGACCGGGGCGAGGATGCCCTGATTGTGTATGACGACCTGTCCAAACAGGCAGTGGCATACCGCCAGATTTCCCTGTTGCTGCGCCGCCCCCCCGGCAGGGAGGCATATCCAGGCGACGTATTTTACCTGCACAGCCGCCTGTTGGAACGTGCCGCCCGCATTAACGCCGCCGAAGTGGAAAAACTGACGGATGGCGAAGTGAAGGGCCGCACCGGCTCGCTGACCGCCCTGCCCATCATCGAAACCCAGGCCGGCGACGTGTCCGCCTTTGTGCCGACCAATGTGATTTCGATTACCGACGGCCAGATTTTCCTGGAAACCGATTTGTTCAACGCCGGCATCAGGCCCGCCATCAATGCGGGTATTTCCGTGTCGCGCGTGGGCGGTGCGGCGCAAACCAAAGTCATCAAAAAACTGGGCGGCGGTATCCGTTTGGCCTTGGCGCAGTATCGCGAATTGGCGGCGTTTTCCCAATTTGCCTCAGACCTTGACGAAGCAACCCGCAAACAGCTGCAGCACGGCGAAGTGGTAACCGAGCTGATGAAGCAGAAACAGTTCAGCACCCTGAATACGGCCGAAATGGCATTGACGCTGTGGGCGATTAACAACGGCTCGTATGGCGATGTCCCCGTGTCCAAGGCTTTGGCTTTTGAAGCGGAGTTTTTGAGCTTCGTCCGTACCCAGCACCCGCAGGTATTGGCGGACATCAATGAATCCGGCGCTATGTCGGGTGAAAGCGAGCAGGTGCTGGCCGATGCCATGAAATCCTTTAAAGCATCTTACAACTACGCGGCGTAAGTGCTAAGGGAAAGGAGTCTGAAATGGCAGTAGGGAAAGAGATTCTCACCAAAATCCGCAGTGTTCAAAATACCCAAAAGATCACAAAAGCGATGCAGATGGTGTCTACCTCCAAAATGCGCAAGACTCAGGAAAGGATGCGCCTGGCCCGGCCTTATGCCGATAAAGTGCGTTTGGTGATGAGCCACCTTGCCCAAACCCAGGAAAATCACGGGGTCCGGCTGTTGGATGTGCGTAACAATGTCCAAAGGGCGGGCTTTATCCTGATTACCACCGATAAGGGTTTGTGCGGGGGGTTGAATGCCAATGTGTTGAAACGGTTTTTGGCGCAGGTGCAGGAATATCAGGAGCAGGGCATAGATGTCGATGTCGTCTGCATCGGCAACAAGGGTTTGGCCGCCTGCCAGCGCATAGGCCTGAATGTGGCCGCCGGCGTAACCAATTTGGGCGACACCCCCAGGTTGGAACCCTTGGTCGGTGTTCTGAAAGAGTTTTTCGAACGCTATATCGAAGGCAGGCTGGATGTCGTACATTTGGTATATTCGCGTTTTGTGAACACCATGCGCCAGGAACCCCGTATGGAGGTGTTGCTGCCTATAGGGCGCAACACTTTGGAACAGGGGCAGGCGGAGGGCGAAGGTTATAATTGGGACTACCGTTACGAACCCGGCCCCGCCGCCGTTTTGGAATATCTGGTTAAGCGTTATTTGGAATCTGTGGTTTATCAGGCATTGAGCGACAATATGGCTTCGGAGCAGGCCGCCCGTATGGTGGCCATGAAGGCCGCTACAGACAATGCCGGCAATGCAATCAAAGAGTTGCGCTTGGTATACAATAAGTCTCGCCAAGCCGCCATTACTACAGAATTGTCAGAAATTGTGGCGGGTGCTGCGGCTGTTTAAGCTGTCCGCCCACACGGAAAATAGGATACGATAATGAGCCAAGGCAAAATCGTACAAATCATTGGTGCGGTGGTGGATGTGGAATTTCCACGCGATGCCATTCCCCACGTTTATGATGCTTTGAAGCTGGTCGGTCACGACTTGACCTTAGAAGTCCAGCAGCTTTTGGGAGACGGCGTGGTCCGCACCATCGCAATGGGCAGCTCGGACGGCCTGAAACGCGGTATGGGCGTTACCAATACCGGTGCGCCGATTACCGTGCCGGTCGGTCAGGAAACTTTGGGGCGCATTATGGATGTATTGGGCAATCCGGTTGATGAGGCCGGCCCGGTACGCGCGCAACATACCCGTGCGATTCATCAGGAAGCGCCGAAGTTTGACGAGCTCTCTGCGACTACCGAGTTGTTGGAAACGGGCATTAAGGTGATAGACTTGCTCTGCCCCTTTGCCAAAGGCGGCAAGGTGGGGCTGTTTGGCGGCGCGGGTGTGGGCAAAACCGTGAATATGATGGAGTTGATCAACAATATCGCCAAAGCGCACAGTGGTTTGTCGGTGTTTGCGGGCGTGGGTGAACGTACCCGCGAGGGCAATGATTTCTACCACGAAATGAAAGATTCCAACGTGTTGGACAAGGTCGCCATGGTTTACGGCCAGATGAACGAGCCGCCGGGCAACCGCCTGCGCGTCGCCCTGACCGGTTTGACCATGGCCGAATATTTCCGCGACGAAAAAGATGAAAACGGCAAGGGGCGCGATGTCTTGTTCTTTGTCGATAATATCTACCGTTATACGCTGGCTGGTACGGAAGTGTCCGCATTGCTGGGCCGTATGCCCTCCGCCGTGGGTTATCAGCCTACGCTTGCCGAGGAAATGGGCCGTTTGCAGGAACGCATCACTTCTACCCAAACGGGTTCTATTACGTCCATACAGGCGGTATATGTGCCTGCGGACGATTTGACCGACCCGTCTCCCGCAACCACTTTCGCCCACTTGGATGCCACGGTGGTGTTGAGCCGCGATATTGCGTCTTTGGGTATTTATCCCGCCGTCGATCCGCTGGATTCTACTTCGCGCCAGCTTGACCCCATGGTTTTGGGCCAGGAACATTATGATGTGGCGCGCGGTGTGCAGTCCACTTTGCAGAAGTATAAGGAATTGCGCGATATTATCGCCATTTTGGGTATGGACGAGTTGTCGGATGAGGATAAGCTGACTGTGATGCGCGCGCGCAAAATCCAGCGTTTCTTGTCCCAGCCTTTCCATGTGGCCGAGGTGTTTACCGGTTCTCCGGGCAAATATGTGTCTTTGCGCGATACCATCGCGGGCTTCAAGGCTATTTTGAGCGGCGAGTACGACCATCTTCCCGAACAGGCGTTTTACATGGTGGGCGGTATCGAAGAGGCTGTAGAGAAGGCCAAAACTTTAAACTGATAGGAGGCTGGCATGGATATCATGCGGGTTGAGGTGGTAAGTAATGAGCAAAATATCTATTCAGGCGAAGCCGGCTTTGTGGTGGTTCCGACTGTTCAGGGCGAGCTCGGCATTTACCCGCGACATGAGCCGATTATGAGTTTGGTGCGCCCGGGCGTATTGCGCCTGCAGGTTCCGAATCAGCCCGATGAGGTCTTGGTGGCGGTTTCGGGCGGCGTGCTGGAGGTTCAGCCGGATAAGCTGACGGTGTTGGCCGATATAGCCATACGCAGCAGCGAGATGGATCAGGCGCGTGCCGAAGAGGCGAAAAAGGCCGCCGAGGCAGGCCTTGCCGCCGCCGATGACGAGAAGGCGGTGGAAAAGGCGCAGGCCGCTTTGGCCGCCGCCATCGCCGAGTTGAAAACTTTGGACTATATCCGCTCGCAAAGGCATAAGTAGTTTCTACGAAACAAAAAAGCACGGGACAACACCGTGCTTTTTATTTGTGCGGGCGGTTTAATCCAGCAGGCGTTCCAGAAAGGTTTGGAACAGTTGGTTCAGGTGTTCGGTGTCGCGCCATTGCCCCTCTTGCCGGAAGGGGAAAGAGCCTGTTGCCGAGTCGGTAATCGAGCTTTCAAAACTGCCGTCCGGTCCGGCCGAAAATTTTGCCCTATGCCGGTTGTCCGCGCGCCAAATCTGTATTTGGCCGTCTTGGTCTTCGAATGAAATCCCCCTTTGCTTGAGCTGCAGGGCGAAGACGTGCAGGAAAACCGCCCGGTTCACGGTTTATCCCCTGGCCGCCCATTCGGCAGGGGTGGCGGCGGTCGTAATCGACAGGGCGTGCAGTTCGTTGGATGCCAGTTTTTCCGCCAGGCCGTCCTTAATCAGGCGATGACGCGCCAAACGCGCCTTGCCTTCAAATTCGGGTGAGACGATGACGGCGAAAAAGTGGTGGCCGTCCCCTTCTACTTCTATGTGTTCGCAGGGAATGACGGCGGCAATCAGTTCTTTGACTTGTTCGGGGTAAAGCATGGCAGGTCCTAATTTGTTATCGCAAACCCGGACAGGGAGGGCATCAGCCTTTGATTTGGGTGCGCTTTGTTTGAAAAACAGCGGATTATACCCGAAAGGCCGTCTGAAACATAACAAAACCGTCAGCCCCGCTTTACATGGGAATGAATGGAAATATGTTAGAATCGCGCGTTTTTCCTCGCAAGCTTCCCGTTTTATGTTCCGATATACAGGGTTTCCCGCTGCAGCCTTTTTCCCGCATCCCCGCTGCCTGAACCTTATCAAACTTTTCCCGGCGGCCTTTGGCATTCCCGCCTTTGTGGCGGGCAAGGCAGGATTTGCCGCGCCTTTCAAACTGGGGCCGAACCTTATGCGCCGCCCCCCGCGTTGGCACATGCCGCCGGTATCCGCCTATATTTGCGGCGTGATTCCGGCCAATAAGGAATCGCGATGAACAAGACTTCCGCCGCACTGTTGCTGCTTTTATTGGCGCGGGCTGCCGCCGCCGAACCCGTTACTGACGCGGCCGCCGTGTCCGAAACGCCCGCCGATACGGCGGAGGCTCCGGCCGCCCCAAAACCCTCCCTGTTCAAACGGATAAAAAACAAATTCAACAAAGAAATCCAAGCCGTTGCCGGTTCTGAGGAGGAAAAACTGCAATATCCCGTTACCATAGAAGCCCAGCCTGACGAAATCAGGGAAATGCTGGAAGAACACCTTCCCCTGATTACCCAGCAGGCGGAGGAAAAGCTTGATGACGAGCAAATGTCCTTTTTGGCCGAGGAAGCACCGCAACAAGTACTGATGATGTTGAAAACCAAAGGATATTTCAACGCAAAGGCCACAGTTGTCCGACAGGGTGCGGGATATGCGGTCAAAGTGGACAGCGGCGTGCCTACCAAAATCGACAAAGTGGGTGTCAATATAGGCGGCGACATCCTAAACGATGACGATTTGGGCGGATATTACCGCGATGCCATGGCAAACTGGGCGCTTCCCGTGGGCAGCACCTTCACCCAAGACGACTGGGGCAGCAGCAAAACCGCCGTACTTACCGCCGTGCGGCGCAAAAAATACCCGCTGGCATCCTTTGCCAAGACGCAGGCCACCATCAATCCCGACCAGCACACCGCCGATGTATCGGTGGCCGTGGACAGCGGCAGCCCCGTCTACTTCGGCGAATTTGAAATCTCGGGCAACAAACGTTATCCCGAAAGCGTGGTCCGGGGTTTGGCGCAGTTTGATACCGGCTCGCCCTATGATTTGGACAAACTCTTGGATTACCAGCAGGCACTGGAGCAGGACAGCCACTATTCGGGGGCTTCCGTCCAGGCCGATTTCGAGCGCATACGGGATGGCCGCGTGCCGGTCAAGGTCAATGTGTCGGAAACCAAGCGGCAGAAACTGGAAATGGGCTTGCGCTTCGATTCCGAATACGGTGCGGGCGGCCGCCTGGCCTACGACTATTACGACCTGTTCGGCAAAGGCTACATAGGTTCGGCCGTGGCCGACCTGGACCGTTACGAACGCATCGTCGCAGTCGGCATCAGCCAGCCGCGCAAAAGCGACGGCCACTATTGGACCAGCAACCTTTCCTATAACCACAGCACGGCGCAAAAACTGGAAAAAGACGCCTGGTCATCCGGCCTGTGGTATGTGCGCGACCGCAACGGCATAGAGGCGAGGCTGGGGGTGGAGTTTATAGGCGAAAAAGCCAGAATACCCGAAAGCGGCCTGGACCTGGGCCGCTCACACGCCACCATGCTGACCGTTTCTTGGAAACGCCAAAACATCCAAACCCTGATGCGGCCGGAAAACGGCTATTATCTGGACGGCAAATTCGGCACGACCTTGGGCAAACTGCTGTCTTCTTCCTCCATGCAGCGTTTTTACGGCCGCGCGGGCTATTTCTTTACCCCCGAGGACAAAAAAATCGGCACTTTCGTATTGCGCGGCCAAGTCGGTTACGTTTATACCAATAATGAAGGGCAAGTGCCGTCCAGCCTGCGTTTCCGCACCGGCGGCTCTACTTCGGTGCGAGGTTACGAACAAGACAGCATAGGCCTGCCTGGGCCCTCCGATTCGGTGTTGCCCGAACGCGCCATGTTTTCGGCCAGTATGGAATACCAATATCCCATCAGCAAAAGCTTTTCCGCCGCCGTCTTTCACGATGTGGGCGATACCGCCCGCAATTTCAGCCAAATGAACGTCAAACACGGTACGGGCGTGGGCGTGCGCTGGTTCAGCCCCATCGCCCCTTTTTCCTTCGATATCGCTTACGGCCATCAGGATAAGAAAATCCGGTGGCATATCAGTTTGGGGACACGTTTCTGATGACCGCACCCTCTTTGCAAAAGCCGTCCGAACCGCAAAAAGCGGCCCGCCCGCGCCGCACGGGCAGGAAGATAGTCAAAATCCTGCTGTGGCTGTTCGTCCCCTTGCTTTCGGCAACGGCGGGCGTAACGGTATGGCTGGTAACTACCGAATCGGGCCTGCGCTTCGCCCTCTACCGCCTGCCTGCGCTGGGGGGGGTGGAGATCAGCAGCCGTACTTTGCACGGCACGCTTTGGCGGGGCTTTGACGGAGAAGGGTGGCAGATACGGACGGATGCGGCCGACATAAGTTTGACCAAATTCCGTTTTGCCTGGCAGCCGCAACGGTTGTCGGAGGGGCTGCTGCATATCCGCGAATTGGCGGCGGGCGACATCCACATCACGCCCAAGCCTACACCGCCCAAAGAATCCGCCCCTTTGAGCCTGCCCGAAAGCATCAGCCTGCCGCTGGCGGTACGGCTGGACCGCGCCTCCTTCGGCCGCGTCAGCGTGGGCAAGGGGAAAAATATTTATCTGCAGGGCGGCGAGTTTTCATACGGCTACGACCATGTCCGCCACCGCCTGACCGTCGGCAACCTGCAGTCGCCGTGGAGCGGCAACAGCGGGGAATTGATGCTGGAAACCGCATCGCCCTTTGCCTTGTCGGGGAAACTGGAGGGCGGCGGCGAATTGGACGGTATTTATGCCGACGGCGATATTTTGTTGTCGGGCAATTTGCAAGATACCGTCATCAAGGCCGGGTTGCACGGCGGCAAGGTCTCCCTGAACGCCTATGCCTCGGTCAGTTTGTTTGAAAACAGCCTGGACAGGCAAATCGGCCAGGTGCAGGTTAAGGGGGCGGGGCTCAATCTGGCCGATTTCCTGCCCGGTGCGCCGCAGACGGATTTGGATTTTGATACCACCGTTATTCCTTCCGCCCAAAAAGGTCTGGCTTTGGAGGGTTCTATAGATTTGGCCAACAACCGTGCGGCGGCAGCCGATCAAAACGGTATTCCGGTCCGCAGTATTTTGAGTGATTTCACCGTCAGCGACCGGGGCGTGCTAAGTATAGCGGATGCTTCGGTGGGGCTGCTGGGGCAGGGGAGGATTCTGCTGGGGGGCAGTGTGGACACGCAGCAGGACAGTCTGAACCTGTCGGCGGAATTGGACAAGCTTACTCCGGGCGATTTGGTCAAATCCCAATACGGCGGCAGCATAGGCGGGGTTATCCGCCTGACCGGCAGTTACGGCCAGCCCCGGGCGGTTTGGGCTTTGCGCGGGAAAAATGCCCAAAGCAACGGCGAAGTCATCCTGGATACCGACAGCAGGAACGGGCAGCGCACCATCAATGTGGTCCGCGCCGACATCCTGCCCGAGGGGGGCGGCAGTATGAATGCCAACGGCCGCATAGAGTTGTTCAACCAGCGCCGGCTGCAGTTTGCCGTGGACAGCCGCCATTTCAATCCGGCCCGGCTGCATGCCGATTTTCCCTCCGGCGATATTAACGGCAGCATACGGCTGGACGGCGAATTGGAGGCTAAGAAATTCGGCGGCAGGTTGAAGTTGGGCGGCAGCAGCCTGTCGGGGGTGGTGTTGGGCGGTTCGGCCGACCTGCAATATGAGGGCGGGCATTTGAGCCGAGCCGATGCCGAAATTTTGTTGGGGCGCAACCGCCTGAAAACTGCAGGCAGTTTGGGCAAGGCCGGCGACAGGCTGGCTGTGGACATTAATGCGCCCGAATTGGACAAGTTCGGCTTCGGGTTGGGCGGCAGCCTCAATGCCAAGGGCTATGTGGCCGGTGATCCGGCCAAAATCGAAACTAATTTGAGCGGCAGTGCGCGCGGCCTGCGCTTCCGCCAGGCGGTCAATTTGCGCGAACTTGATTTTAGGGCCGCGCTGTCGCCCGATTATGCAAGACCGTTGAATCTGCAGTTGAGCGGCCGCGAATTGGTGATTCCCGGCAGCAGTCCGACCCGCATAGACACGGTCAGTCTGAATGTTGCGGGAACGGGCCTGCGCCACAGTATACGCGGCGGCGGCAGTATGGCTTTGGGCGGCAAAAATTACACTCTGGATTTGGCGGCAGACGGCGGCCTGAACAATGAAAATCAATGGAAGGGCAGTATAGGCACGCTGGATTTGGGCGGCGGCTTTCATTTGAAGCTGCAAAACCGTATGGCTTTGGAGGCCGGCGCTCAGCGGGTGGTTATGGGTTCGGCACGCTGGGCGGCCATGGGCGGGCGGCTGAATATGGACAGTTTTGTGTGGGACAGGCAAAGCGGCCTGAGCAGCAAGGGCAGTGCGAATGGTTTGAATATTGCCGAGCTGCATCAGTTTTTTACGCTGCCTGTGGAACATGATTTGATATTGGCCGCCGATTGGGATGTGGCGTACAGTCAAAATACGCGCGGTTATTTGAATGTGCGCCAGCAAAGCGGGGATGTGGTCCTGCCTTACCGCAGGCAGGCGTTGGGCCTGAACGGGCTGCTGCTGCAGACGCGCTTTCAAAACGGCCGCATAGACAGTTCTTTGAAGGGCGGTACGCGTTATGGGGATTTGGAGGGTGGTGTTACGGTCAGCCAGCAGTTCGGCAGTGCGGTCGCGCAAGCGCCGGTCAGCGGTCATTTGCGTTTGAATATACCCGATTTGTCTATATTGAAAAATCTGCTGCCGGTGGGCCAAAGCGCCAGGGGCTCGCTGCAGGCGGAGGCAAGTATTGGGGGGCGTATAGGCGAACCTTTGTTGGGCGGTACGCTCAACGGCGATAATCTTTATTATATCAACCGCGATTTGGGCGTTATTCTCGATAACGGCAGCCTGCGTTCGCGGTTGAGCGGCCAGCAGTGGCTGATTGAGTCTTTGCGCTTTGCGCGCGGCAACGGCAGCGTTATTCTTAAGGGCAGTGTGGCTTTCGGTCAGGGGACGCCGGTGGTGGATGCGGATGCGGTGTTCGATAAGTATGAGATGTTGGACAAGCCGCGCCGTCATTTGACTTTGAGCGGCAACGGCCATATTTTGTACAGTGATAAGGGCGGCATTACCCTCAACGGCAGTATGAAGGTGGACGAGGGGCGTTTCGGTTTTCAGAAGTCGGGTATGCCTTCTTTGGATGATGATGTAACGGTGTTGGGCGATACCAAACCTCCAAGCACTACGGTTACGCCCATCAGTATGAATTTGACGCTGGATTTGAATAATAGTGTCTTTTTCAAGGGCGAGGGTGTGGATGTGAGCCTGGGCGGAAAGCTGCAATTGACCGCCCAACCCAAGCAGGATATTCAGGCGGTAGGCACGGTAAGTGTTATTAAGGGCAAGTATAAGGCTTACGGCCAGGATTTGAATATTACCAAGGGTTCGGTTTCTTTTGTCGGCCCTTTGACCGACCCCAATCTCAATATCCGCGCCGTCCGCAATCAGTCGGCCGTGGGGGCGGGCGTGGAGGTGGTGGGCAGTATCAGTAGTCCGCGCGTTACTTTGGTCGCCAATGAGGCCATGAGTGAAAAAGACAAACTCTCTTGGTTGATTTTGAACCGCGCCAGCAGCGGCAGCGACGGCGATGAGGCCGCCCTGGCCACGGCCGCCGGTGCTTTTTTGGGCGGCAAGGTGAATAATAAGCTCGGTTTGGTGGACGATTTCGGAATGACCAGCCAGCGCAGCCGCAATACGCAGACCGGCGAACTCAATCCCGCCGAACAGGTGCTCACGGTGGGCAAGCAGCTGACCGGGGAGCTTTATGCCGGCTATGAGTACGGACTCAACAGTGCCAGCCAGACGGTCAAGCTGGTTTATCAGCTCAGCAGTACGATTCAGGCTATCGCCCGCGTGGGGACGCGTTCTTCAGGCGGCGAGTTGAAGTATGTTATCCGTTTCGATTAGCGCGGCGGGGGGTTGATTTGCGTTCAAGGCCGTCTGAAAGCGTTTCAGACGGCCTTGCTTTGATTGCGCCATCAAACGTTGGCGGATTAACCCGGCTATTGTTAGGGCACGCGCCGGATTTTCGCGCCCACGCTGCCGAGTTTTTTCTCTATATTCTCATAGCCCCTGTCCAAATGGTAAATCCGTTCGACCACGGTTTCGCCTGCCGCGACCAGGCCGGCAAGGACCAGGCAGGCCGAGGCGCGCAAATCCGTGGCCATCACGGTTGCGCCGGACAAGCCCTCCACGCCGCTGACGAAGGCGGTATTGCCCTCCACGGCGATATCCGCCCCCATGCGGTTGAGTTCGGGAACGTGCATGAAGCGGTTTTCAAAAATGGTTTCCACCACCCGGGACGAACCCCGGGCCACAGTATTGAGCGCCATAAACTGCGCCTGCATATCGGTGGGGAAGCCGGGGTGAACCACCGTGCGGATGTCTACGGCACGGGGTCTTTGCTTCATATCTATGGCAATCCAGTTGCCGCCCGCCTCAATCAGCGCGCCCGCCTCGGCCAACTTGTCCAATACGGCCTGCATGGTATGCGGGGCGGCGTTGCGAAGGACGACCTTTCCGCCCGTCATGGCCACCGCGCATAAAAAAGTCCCCGCCTCTATACGGTCGGGAATCACACTGTGTTCGCAGCCGTGCAATTTTTCCACGCCCTCCACAGTGAGGGTGGGCGTGCCTATGCCGCCGATTTTCGCCCCCATCTTGACCAGGCATTCGGCCAAATCTATGACTTCCGGCTCTATGGCGCAGTTTTCCAAAACAGTCGTCCCCTCGGCCAAAGTGGCCGCCATCAGCAGGTTTTCCGTCCCGCCTACCGTAACGACATCCATCATAATGCGCGCGCCTTTGAGACGGCCGCAAGCGCGCACATAACCGTGTTCGATGACGATTTCCGCCCCCATGGCCTCCAAGCCCTTCAAATGCTGGTCCACCGGGCGCGAACCTATGGCGCAGCCGCCGGGCAGGCTCACTTCCGCCTTGCCGAAACGCGCCAGCGTAGGCCCCAGCACCAGTATGGAGGCGCGCATGGTTTTGACCAGCTCGTAAGGGGCGCAGATATTGTTTACCGTGCCGCCGTTGATTTCAAACTCATGGACATTATCGGTCAGCACGCGCGCCCCCATGCCCTGCAGCAACTGCTGGGTGGTTTTAATGTCGGCCAGCATGGGGACGTTTTTCAGCCTCAGGGTATCGGAGGTCAGCAGGCCGGCGCACATCAGCGGCAGGGCGGCGTTTTTCGCCCCCGATATGGAAATTTCGCCGTGCAGCGGGCCGCCGGCGTTGATAATCAGTTTGCTCATGAAATAACCTTGTTGGTGGGAAGGGCGTTGCCGGCGGCGTATTTCAAAATACTCAACCCCGGCAGAGTGGCAAAACCCTGCTCGCGCACGATTTGGCAGAAGTTTTCCAAATAACCGCGCCCCGCGTCCTCTTCGCGCAGGGCGGCATACAATTCGCTGTCCAGGCCGTCCGGGGTAATCTTGCGCGAAACGACATAGCCTTTTTCCAAATACGGCAGCACCGTCCACTCGGGCAGGGCGGCTATGCCCCGCCGGCTGGCCACCAGCTGGATGATGGCTATGGTCAGCTCGCTGTGGCGGCGCGGCGGGCTGATGCCTCGCGGCAGCAGGATTTTGCGTAACAAATCCAACATATCGTCCGGCACGGGATAAGTAATCAGGGTTTCGGCGGCAAAATCCTCGGCCTGCCAGACTTCCTTGGCGGCCAAAGGGTGTTCGGGCGCGCAAATGCCCACCATGCCGTAGGCAAACAGCGGCCTGTAGGCGATACCGGCCTGGGGCGGGGCTTCGGACACAATGGCCAGGTCGGCCCGGTGACTCATCAGCAGCGAAACGGGGTCGGCCTGAAAACCCGACACGATATCGAGTTCCACCTTGGGCCACAACGGGCGGAATTCGCCCATGGCCGGCATCAGCCAGTCAAAACAGGTATGGCATTCCACCGCCAGCCGCAATTCGCCCGCCTCGCCCTCGATAATCTGCGCCATGTCGCGTTCGGCCGCCGCCACCTGGGGCAGCAGCTTGCGCGCCAATGCCAACAGGCGTTCGCCCGCCGGCGTGAAGCGCAGGGGGACGGACTTGCGTTCGAACAAGGCCGTGCCGTAGTGGTTTTCCAACATACGGATTTGGTGGGACAGCGCGGACTGGGTCAGGAAGATGCGCCGGGCGGCCAGCGACACGCTGCCGGTTTCTTCCAAAGCCAGCAGCGAACGGAGGTGGCGCAGTTCGATAATGGATTCCATAGGGGTGTTGTGCTTGATGGGGCGGACGGCCGCATATTCAGGCATCATCGCCCAATAAGGCATCGACAAAAGCGCGCGCGTCAAACGGGCGCAGGTCGTCTATGCCCTCGCCCACGCCTATGTAGCGGACGGGGATGGGGCGGTTGGAAGCCAGCGCGGCCAATACGCCGCCTTTGGCCGTGCCGTCCAGCTTGGTAACGATCAGGCCTGTTACGCCCAAAGCGTCATCGAAGGCGACGACCTGGTTTAGCGCGTTCTGGCCTATGTTGGCATCCAGCACCACGATGATTTCGTGCGGCGCGTCAGGCAGGGCCTTTTGCAGCACGCGCTTCACTTTTTTGATTTCTTCCATCAAATGCAGCTGGGTGGGCAGGCGGCCGGCGGTATCGGCCAGTACGATATCGGTTTTGCGCGCCTTGGCCGCTTCCACGGCATCGAAGCAGACCGATGCGGAATCGCCCTTTTCCTGTGAAATCACAGTTACGCCGTTGCGCGCCCCCCATTCCTGAAGCTGTTCGCGTGCGGCCGCGCGGAAGGTGTCGCCCGCCGCGAGCATCACGGATTTGCCCTGCGATTGGAAGTATTTGGCCAGCTTGCCTATGCTGGTGGTCTTGCCCGCGCCGTTGATGCCCGCCATCATGATGACGAAGGGCCCGCCGTTGTCGGGGATGACCAGCGGTTTTTCCAAGGGGGCGAGCAGGTCGTAAACCGCGTCTTTCAGGGCCTGGCGCAGTTCTTTGCCGTCCGAAAGGCCTTTTAGGGAAACGCGGCGGCGCACTTCGTTCATCAGGTGTTCGGTGGCTTCTATGCCCATGTCGCCGGTGAGCAGCACGGTTTCGAGTTCTTCGTATAAGTCTTCGTCTATTTTGCCGCCGCCGAATACGCCGGCCAGCGATTTGGCCATTTTGTCGCGCGATTTGCTCAAACCCTGTTTCAGGCGTGCCGCCCAATTGGCTTTGGTTTCGGCGGCATCTTCCGGTTTTTCGGCCGGGGCGGCTTCGCTGTCGGCCGTTTCTGTTGCGGCGGTTTGCGCTTCGGCAGGGTCTGCGCCGTCTGCGGAGGCTTGGGCGGCATCTTCCGGTTTTTCGGCCGGGGCGGCTTCGCTGTCGGCCGTTTCTGTTGCGGCGGTTTGCGCTTCGGCAGGGTCTGCGCCG
>JAUMUU010000017.1 GCA_030530545.1 Neisseria sp.
TGTCGGGGAAGAAGCTTTTGTCGCCGACGTGCCGCCCGCCGCGTATGCTGACCCAATGCACGCAGACTAAACCGTCTGCAACGGCAAGGGCGAGCAGGTCTATGTCGTTGGGGTTGTCGGGGTTTTTGCTGTCTATGAACTGGTTGCTCTGCATGATGCCGAGTGCCTGGATTTGGTCGCGGTAGCGGGCGGCTTCTTCGAATTGCAGGCTGGCGGCGGCCTCTTGCATTTTGTGTTGCAGGGTGCGGGTCAGTTCGTCGGTTTTGCCGTTGAGGAAGGTGGCGGCCTGGCGCACGCTTTCGCGGTAGTCTGCTTCGGAAATATGGCCGACGCAGGGGGCGGTGCAGCGTTTGATTTGGTAGAGCAGGCAGGGGCGGTCGCGGTGTTCGAACACGCTGTCTTCGCAGGTTCGCAACATGAAGACTTTTTGCAGGATTTGGATGCTGTCGCGCACGGCGCTGCCGTTGGGATAGGGGCCGAAGTATTGGTTGGGCTTTTTCAGCGTGCCTCGGTAATAGGCCATCTGCGGATATCGGTGGCCGCTAAGCATCAGATAGGGATAGCTTTTGTCGTCGCGGAACAGGATATTGTATTTGGGCGACAAGGCCTTGATGAGGTTGTTTTCCAAAATCAGGGCCTCGGCTTCGGAACGGGTGATGGTGGTTTCTATGGAGGCCACTTGTTTCACCATCAGGGCGATGCGCGGGGAATGGTCGTTTTTTTGGAAATAGCCCGACACGCGCCGTTTGAGATTGACGGCCTTGCCGACATACAGGACCTTGCCCCCGCTGTCCAGCATACGGTATACGCCGGGCAGTTTGGGCAGGTTTTTTAAGAAGGTTGCAAGGTGTTCGGCGGTCATAACGGTATTTTTCAGGCGGCCGCGATGCGGTTGAGGGCGGCTTGGGCGCAATACAGGCCGAAAGAGGCCGTTACCAGCATACTCGCGCCGTAGCCCGCGCAGGACAAACCTTGCGGCGCGGCGGGGTCTGCGGTGCAGGCTGCGGCCGTTTGCGGCGGGGTGATGCCTTCCAGCGAATACACACAGGGCACGCGCATATCGGCGGCGGTGTCGCGCGTGAAGCCGTAGCGTTTTCTCAAAGTGTAACGCAGGTTGGCCAAAAGGGGGTCGTGGGTTACGCGTCCCAAATCGGCGGATCGGATCAGGGCGGGGTCTTTCTGCCCGCCCGCGCCGCCGCTCACGACAAAGGGCTGGCCGTTGCGGACGAAATGCGCCGCCATAGCCGCCTTCACGCGCACCTGGTCTATAGCGTCTATAACGAAGTCGAAGGGACGGCCAAACAGCCCGGTCAGATTGTCTTCGGTAACGAAGTCTTCGACTTCGGCAACGCGGCAGGCGGGGTTGATTTGCAAAATGCGCTGGTGCAGGGCGCTTACCTTGGCCTTGCCGAAATCGCAGGTCAGCGCGTGCAACTGGCGGTTCACATTGGATTCGGCCACATTGTCCAAATCAACCAGCGTCAGCGCGCCTATGCCCGAACGCGCCAAAGCCTCCACCGCCCACGAACCCACGCCGCCCACACCGACCACGCAGACATGGGCGGAGGCAAAGCGGTTCAGGGTGTCTGAGCCATACAGGCGGGCAATGCCGCCGAAGCGGCGCGGGACGGCGGTGTCCATTAAAAAAATCCTTACGGTTTGATTCGGCCGGGCGGGCGGCGGGGTCAGGTCAAAGGCGGCGCGGAAAACCGCGCGTGAAAACGCGGCTTGGATTATACTCTTCCATGTGCGGCATCCGCACTATCCCTAATCATTCAGGAGAAGTTTATGTATAAACATCTGGTGGTCGCCGTAGACGGCAGCGAAACGTCCGTTCATGCATTGAAACACGCCTGCAGCGTGGCCGCATCCGGCGGCGCGCAATTGACGCTGGTGCATGTTGCCAATCCTGCCGAATACATGACTTTGGCACCCGAATTCGTCCAACAGGGCAGTTATGAGGAGGCGGCGGTGGCCAACGGCAACGCCGTGCTGTCCGACGCGCTGGAAATTACCAACGGGGCGGAAAAAGGCATAGCCGGCGTGGATACGCACCTGCTGTTGGCAACCAAGGGCGCGCGCGATATGGCTCAGGAATTGGTGAACTATGCCGACAAACGGGGCGCGGATCTGCTGGTGTTGGGCACGCACGGCCGCAGCGGCATGATGCATCTGCTGTTGGGCAGTTTTGCCGAAACGGTGATGCGCGTCAGCCACCTGCCCCTGTTGATTATTAAAAGCGAGGCCAAAGACGAGGACTAAGTTTCCTTAAACCAAACGGCGCACGGCAGGGTTATTCCCTGCCGTAGCTGTTTCACGGAATCAGCCCGTATTGCGCAAACCCTGCGCCACGCCGTTGATGGTCAGGTGCACCATCTGCAACAGGTGGGGATTGTCGGGGTCTTGGCGCAGGCGTTTGAGCATGGCGACCTGCAGGCCGTTGAGCGCGTTCAGGTAGGGAATTCGCAAGGCCAGCGAACGGGCGAGGCTGCGGTTGTTGTGCAAAAGTTCGTCGGTTTGCAGCAAATCGAGCAGGGCTTTGCGGCTGCGCAGGTATTCTTCCTTAATCATGCCGAAGATGACGGCGGCTTTTTCCGGCGATTCGCTCAAGCCGGCGTAGTTTTCGGCGAGGGTGATGTCGGTTTTCGCCATCACTTGTTCCATATTGGAGAGCATGGCTTGGAAGAATGGGTTGTGCTGCGCGTGTTCCTGCAGGGCGGCGAGGGTTTCGGGTTTGCCTTCGCACAGGCTTTCCACCGCGCTGCCGAAGCCGTACCACGCCGGCAGCATGAGGCGGTTCTGCATCCACGAGAACACCCACGGTATCGCGCGCAAGTCCTGTATCCGCGCCAAGGTTTTGCGGCTGGCCGGGCGGCTGCCGAGGTTGAGCGAGGCGATTTCGCGTATCGGGCTGGTTTGCAGGAAATAGTCGATGAAGTCTTCGTGCGTAATCAGTGCGCGGTAAAACTTGAACGAGTGGTCGGACAATGCCTGCATCAGTTTGCCGTCCGGGTCTTGGCGGTCGGGCAGCAGGCTGGCTTCGAGCGTGGCCGCGACCAGCGTTTCCAAGTTGCGCTGCGCGTTGCCCGGGTCGGCGTATTTGGCGGTAATGACTTCGCCTTGTTCGGTGATGCGGATTTGTCCGGCCACGCTGCCTGCGGGTTGCGCCAAAATGGCCTGGTAGGACGGGCCGCCGCCGCGGCCGACGCTGCCGCCGCGGCCGTGGAAGAGGCGCATACGGACGCCGTATTTTTGAAAGAGTTCGACCAGCCCCGATTCGGCCTGATACAGGCACCAGGAGCTGGTTACATAGCCGCCGTCTTTGTTGGAGTCGGAATAGCCGAGCATGATTTCCTGAATATTGTCGCGGCTTTGCAGCAGGGCGCGGTACCATTCGTTGCGGAACATGGTTTCCATGACCGCGCAGGCGTTTTCCAACGCTGCTATGGTTTCGAAGAGGGGCACGATGTTGATGCGGCTTTGCGGCTTGCCGTCTTCAACCGTCAGCAACCCGCTTTCTTTGAGCAATAATGCCAAGGCCAGCAGGTCGCTGGGCTGTTCGCAGTTGGAAATAATGCTTTGGGTTACGGCGTTTTCGCCGAATTCGTCTTTGATTTTGCGCGCTTCGTTGAAAATCGCCAGTTCGCGGCGGGTGTGTTCGCTGTAGGTGATGAACGGGCTGGACAGCGGCCGCCGGTGTTCCAACTCGCGCAGCAATACTGTCTGTTTTTCCGTTTCGGAAAGGCTGCCGTAGTCTTCCAGACCGGCGTGTTTGAAGAGTTCGGCAACCACGTCGGCGTGTTTTTCCGCGTGCTGGCGCAGGTCCAGCGGCATCATGTGGAAGCCGAACACCGACGCGGTGCGGATGAGGTCGGCCAGCCGCCCCTGCGCCAGCAGCGCGCTGCCGTTGTCGCGCAGCGAACGTTGCAGTTTTTCCAAATCGGCAATAAATGCCCGCGCATGGTCGTAAGGTTCGGAAAAACCGAATTTGCAGCCCATGCCCAAACCCAGCGAACGGGCTTTGCCCATCACCCGCGCCATGATGTAGGCGATGGCGCGGCGGTAGGGTTCTTCGGTGCGGGCGATTTCTTCGTCGGGCGATTCGTCGGACAACGCCATCACGTCGTCGTTGACTTTGACGCGGCGGACGGAAAGCGGCAGCTCGCGGTAGAGTTTGTCCAGTCCGCTGCGGTAAAAACGGAATACCGCGTCGGCATGGCGGCCGAAGGCGAAACGCAGGGTTTCGGCGGAAACGAAGGGATTGCCGTCGCGGTCGCCGCCTATCCAGCCGCCGATTTTCAAAATATCGGGAACGGCGACATCGGGATAGGCTGTTTGAAACCCGTATTCCATATCGCGGTAGAGTTTGGGCAATGCCTCAAAGAAGCTCATGGGGAAAATCGATACGCCGTTGTTGATTTCGTCGCTGACGCTGAGTTTGTGGCGGCGCGTCTCGCTGGTCTGCCACAGGCTGAGCAGCACGGTGTCGATTTCGCGGCGCAACTGCGCCAGTGCCTGCGCGCCGGTGCAGCGTTCCCGCAGCGGCAGCAGCGAACGGATGCGGCGGTTGAAGCCCAGCACCGTCTGCCGCTGCACTTCGGTCGGATGCGCGGTCAGTACGGCGGTGATGTTGGTTTCGTCCAGTTGTTTTTGCACTTCTTCGCCGCCGATTCCCGCCGCTTTGAGTTTGCGTACGGTTTCGACCAGGCTGCCTTCCGCGCCGCCGTCCCCGGCCTCTTCGTGGATACGGCGGCGGCGTTCGTGGTGTACGTCTTCGGCGATGTTCAAAATCTGCGCGAACAGTCCGCAGGCCCGCATCAGGTCGTGCGTCTGCCGCCTGTCCAATCGGGGCAGGATTGTTTCGGCAACCGCGCTGCTGTCGTCCGAGGCGGATAACAGTCTGACTGCTTCCACCACCGAAGGCGCGGCTTCTTCGTGCAGCAGGTTGAACAGGGATTGCCGTAAAAATTCGGCATCCGCCGCCAGCGGCGCGTCTTTGGGGTTGTCCAGGATGTTGTGCGGCATGGTTTCTCCTTTTTTCCTTTGTTAAAAACAGGGCCCGTCGTCATCCGACTTATACGGCTATTTTTGTTGCCGGCCCGGCTTGGTCATATGCCGTATCCGTCCTCGCCCAGCAGTTGTTCGCGGGTCAGGAGGAAGACGAAGCCGTCTCCCGCGCCGGTTTCCAGCCAGTTGAAGGGCAGGTCGGGGCGGGCGGCCTCCAAAACTTCGCGGTTGTGGCCGATTTCCATCAGCAATACGCCGTTCGGGTTGAGAAAGTCCGCCGCCTGTCCGAGTATGGCCAGGGCGGCATCCAGCCCGTCCGCGCCGCTGCCCAGGGCAAGTTCGGGTTCGTGCAGGTATTCGGGCGGCAGGGCGGCCACGGATTCGGCATCGACATAGGGGGGGTTGGAAATAATCAGGTCGTAATGTTGTTCCAAGCCTTCAAAAAGGTCGGTGTGGATGAGGCTGATGCGTTCCTGCAGGCCGTAGCGTCCGATATTGACGGCCGCCACTTCCAAAGCGTCAAGGCTGATGTCGGCCGCGTCTATGTGGGCGGCAGGATAGGCAAAAGCCGCCTGAACGGCCAGGCAGCCGCTGCCCGTGCATAAGTCGAGTACGTTGTGCACCAGTTCGTCGTATTCCAGCCACGGGCGCAGGCCTTCCCCCAACAGGCCGCCGATAAAGGAACGCGGCACAATCACGCGTTCGTCCACATAAAAATCGAAATCGCCCTGCCAGGCCTGGTGCGTCAGGTAGGCGGCGGGAATGCGCTCGTCTATGCGGCGGGCAAGCAGTGCCAAAACGGCCCGCCTTTCCGACGGCAGCAGTCTGGCATCGAGGTAGGGTTCGAGCAGGTCGGGCGGCAGGTTCAGGGTGTGCAGGATGAGGTAGGCGGCCTCGTCATAGGCGTTGTCGCTGCCGTGGCCGAAGAAAAGTTCGGCACGGTTGAAACGGCTGACGGCGAAACGCAGCAGGTCGCGTATGGTCAGCAGGTGGGCGGCGGCTTCTTGAAATGGGGTGTTCACCGGGGTTTCCTTAGTGGTTGCGGTTTGGCGGCTTTAAGTTAAACCGTTATAGTGGATGAACAAAAATCGGGACAAGGCGGCTAAGCCGCAGACTGTGCGGACAGTACGGCAAGGCCGGGCAACGCCGTGCCGGTTTTTGTTAATTCACTAAATATGATTTTGCCTGCGGTTGGGGGGAATATATCGAAAAAAAAGCCGCCTGAAAATATTTCAGACGGCCTTTCGCGCCCAAACGCGCTTATTTCCTCAAGCCCAAACGGGTAATCAGTTCGCGGTAGGTATCGGGTTTGGTGCGGCGCAGATAGCCCAGCAGGCGGCGGCGCGCGCTGACCATTTTCAACAGGCCGCGGCGGCTGTGGTGGTCTTTGGGGTTGGCCTTAAAGTGCGGGGTCAGGTCGTTGATGCGGAAGGTCAGCAGGGCGACCTGTACTTCGGACGAGCCGGTATCGCCTTCTTTGCGTTGGAAATCTTTAACGATTTGCGCTTTCTGTTCTACGGACAGTGCCATAATGGGAAACTCCAAAAAATAAAGCCTTGCGGCAGACAAGTTTGCCGAGCCAGACGGGTCGGACAAGGCAAACTCCGAAAAGGTTTGCGGGGCAAACGGCGCGATTATGCCACAAAGTGTGCCGCCGGACAAAAAACACGCGCGGCAAGGCGGCCGCCCCCGGTCAGCAGTTGGCGTTTTTGCCCGTATTCATCAGCCTCAGGGCTTGGAGGCGGCCGGTTTCCTTTTGATATTGCGCCAAACCGACAAACGTCCCGCCGCCGTCATAAACACGCAGGGGGCAGTCGGCAGGGATGCCTTGGTCAAACTGCGGCCTTTGGCCGTATTTGAGCATTTCGGCGGCGCGGCCGTCCAGTTTGATTTCGGGCAAGTGCCGCACCAAAACATCGCAGGGCAGCAGCAGGGCATCGCGTTCCGCTTCGTCCAATGCCGCCAAGGTTTCGAGCGTGTGGCTTTGGCTGATGGTGAAACCGGCGGTTTCGGTGCGGCGCAGGGCGGTGAGGTGGGCGAAAGTGCCGATTTGTTTGGCAATGTCTTCGCCCAAGGTGCGGATGTAAGTGCCTTTGCTGCAGCGGACGTCAAAGACGGCTTGGGGTGCGTCAAATTCAACAATATCAATACTATAAATCGTAATGTCACGTGCCTTGCGCTCTATAGTGATGCCTTTGCGGGCATATTCGTACAGAGGTTTGCCCTCGTGTTTCAACGCGGAAAACATAGGCGGCACTTGGCGGATATGGCCGGTTAATGCCCGGCAGGCCGCCTGAAATTCCTCCCGGGAAACATCGGCGCGCCCCGTGGCGACAATTTCGCCTTCCGCATCACCCGTACTGCTGGCCTCGCCGAATTTCAGCGTGGCGGTATAAGCCTTATCCGCATCCAACAAATACTGGGCGAACTTGGCCGCCTCGCCGAAGCAGACCGGCAAAAGCCCCGTTGCCAAAGGGTCCAGCACCCCGGTATGCCCCGCCTTTTCCGCGCGGTAGAGGCGGCGGGCCTGCTGCAGGGCGGCGTTGCTGGAAACACCCCGGGGTTTGTCTAACAGCAGCACGCCGCTGATGGCGCGTTTGGCGGGTTTAAAGCACATTGAGATTATCCCGTATAATTTGAACCAACAAACCATTATCGCCGCGAAAAGAACGCACGGACGCATCTGTCATGGCATCACGGCCGACATTTTCCCAAGCGATGCGGTAGCCGCATTGCCCCGCCAGCCTGCCGACAAACTCCCGCATAGTGCGGCCGTTGCCTTCGCGGAAAGGGTGGGCGGCATTGATTTCGCCCAAATAATAAGCGGCCTGTTCGGCGAAGGCGGCGGGTTCGCGCGGCGGCAGCCTGCCTTGGGCCAAAGGCTGCAACACCTTGTCCAAATAAGCCTCCACATAAGCGAAATGGGCAAAGCGGCTCTGCCCCTTGGCTATATCCACAGAACGGATTTGCCCCGCCCACACATACAAATCGCCGAACAATTGGCGGTGTATGGCCTGCAAATAAGCCAAATCAAAACAAAGTACGGGCTGCCGTCCGAATACCAGGGCGCGGATTAGGGACAAATTACATTCCGCCTGTTCCAAATCGGCGGCGTTCACTATCCCCAACTTATTTTTCAAAACCCCCGTTGCCGCATCGACATAAGGGTCGGGGCCGGCGGCATCCGTTTTGGCAGCAACACCGCCGGCAAACGCCCCCGCACGCCCCAAAATACATTCCACCACATCGGACGCGGATTGCTCACCCGACACATAAGCATACAAACCTTCCAAAGCCGCATCATCGGGTCTTAGGCCTTCCAGCCGCCACGAACCGAGCAGCGCGGCCAAATCCTGCCGCGCTGGTAATTTAGACGACATAATACTCTCCGGAAAATTCCCGTTTAAGGCAAAAAACGCTTGGGCTTTTTACTGTAACAGTCGGCCGCGCCTATACCTATGCTCCAATAATTATTGCCCTTGGGCAGCTCGTGCGCCAACAACCCCGCCTCGTGCGGAAACTCCAGCATCAACTGCCGGATTTCCTCCTCATAAGTTTCCCGCCAGATAGCCACATTAATATTGCAAAAACGGAAGGAATAGGGCGCATCGCCGGTAATCCTGCCATCGTCGTTGCGCCCGGCCAACAGCCGGTAAAGCTCGTCAGACGGCATGGCGAAGGGATCATGGCCGTAAATCTCCACACTGTTGCCGTCCTGCAAAAAAGGGCCTGCCGGAATATCGAAAAAATCCATAATACCGTCGCGGTCGAAATAAACATGGCAGTCCAACAGATCGTAGTAAAGGGCGTGATCGTTCTGCTGGGCGGGTTCGCCCAACAGCGACAAAGCCAGACCTTTGTCCCGGCCGAAATCCAAATGTCCCCGGCCTGCGACCTCCAGCCCTTGCAGCGGGTGCAGGATCAAATGCGCCATATTCAGTCTTCTACCGGTTTTTCGGCCGCAACCTGGTCTATCAGCCGCGAAATATTCATACCGTTTTCCAAAGAACGGTCATATTGGAAATGCAGCTCGGGAATACGGAACAGCGTGATACGTTTGGATAACTCACTGCGTAAAAAACCCTTGGCGTGCTCCAAGGCCTCGGCGGTAACCTCGCGGGCCGCCTCATCCAAAACCGTGTAATAAACAGACGCATGACTGTAATCGCGGCTCACCTCCACATCATTGATGGTAATAAAGCCCGCGCGCGGGTCTTTCAGGCCGCGCCGCACCAATTCGGCCAATTCGCGCATGATTTGTTCTTTAACGCGGTCCTGGCGGGCATAACCCCGGTTGTGCTTGGTCATAAATTCACCTTTCCTTTCGGACGGGCCGTTTGAAAACGGCGGATAACGGGCCGGATACCCAAAAATTCGGCAAACCTTTGCCGGATTTTCCCGATACGGCCGCATTGCGGATTAATTAAATTATAGTAAATTATAGTGGATTAAAATAAAAAATGAGACAGGGCGGCAACGAGAACCGCGTACGGACAGTACATAAGGGCGTTGGCAAGGACTTAGCCTTGCAATTTTAATTCGCTATAACAGGAATACACCTTGCCATATAATGCCCGCCCCGGGCCGCACCGGAAACACCCGCAAGGCATTTCAACACACGCGGCTGCACATATAGCGGATGAACAAAAATCAGGACAAGGAGACTAAGCCGCAGATTAGACAAAGCCGTACTGGTTTAAATTTATAGCGGATTAAAATAAAAATGAGACAAGGCGGCAACGAGAGCCGTGTACGGACAGTACATAAGGGCGTTGGCAACGCCGTATCATTTTAAATTCACTATAAAAGGCGCGGCCCCGTGTGTCGCCCTACCAAAAGGGATTAAACCCCTGCCAAACAAACCCCGATTCTACCGCCCTGAAGGGCGGGGTTTCAACCATTAAGGAAATTTTGATGAAAATCCTTTTCGCCCTCCTCTACCTCATCCAACTGCTGCCGTTTCCGCTCATCCAAAAAACCGGCCGGGCGGCCGGGTGGCTGGCCTACTACCTGGCCGTCCCGCGCCGCCGCATAGGCCGCACCAACCTGGCCAAATGCTTTCCCGAATGGGACGAGGCCGCCCGCCGGCAGGTATTGAAAAACCATTTCGGCCAAATGGGCATTTTGCTGGCCGAATACGGCCTGTATTGGTACGGCTCTGCCGCCCGCCTGAAAAAACTGGTTGCCTACCGCGACAAACACATCCTGGATCACGCCCTGGCGGCGGGTGAAAAAGTCATCCTGCTTTACCCCCACTTTACCGCCTTCGAACTGGCCGTTTACGCCCTGAATCAGGACGTACCGCTCATCAGCATGTATTCCCACCAAAAAAATCCGACTATAGACAAACAAATATTGCGCGGCCGCCACCGTTACAACAACGTCTTCCTCATCGGCCGCAACGACGGACTTCGCGCCATCATCAAACAACTGAAAAAAAGCAACGCCCCCTTCCTCTACCTGCCCGACCAGGATTTCGGCCGCAAAGACTCCGTATTTGCCACCTTCTTCGGCATCCCGACCGCGACCATCACCGGACTGGGGCGCATAGCCGCCCTGACCGGGGCGAAAGTCATCCCCGCCATCCCCAAACGCCTTGCAGACGGCACGGTGGAATTGCGTTTTTACCCCGCGTGGGACAACTTCCCCACAGGAGAGGAACAGGCAGACGCGCAACGCATGAACGACTTCATAGAAGAACGCGTCCGCGAAATGCCCGAACAATACTACTGGCTGCACAAACGCTTCAAAACCCGCCCCGAGGGCGAGGCCGGATTTTACGGCCGAACAATAAGGGGTTAAAGAAAGGCGGAGGCAGTTATGGAAAAGCCAAACCGAAGAAAGGCGATTTCGGGTACAATCCGCCGCAATAATACAGTCGGGAGCTACCTTCATGTGGGACAAAAAATGGGTGATAGGCAACTGGAAAATGAACGGCCGCCTGCACAGCAACAACACCTTGGTGCACAAACTGCGCGGCCTGCCCGAAAAGAGCCGGGTCTGCATAGGCGTAGCCCCGCCCACCGCCTACCTGTCCCAGGTGCATAACGCCGTCCAAATCGTACTCAACAACACCATCCACACCTGCGCCCAAGACGTGAGCCGCTTTTCGGGCAACGGCGCGTATACCGGCGAAGTATCTGCCGAAATGCTCAAAGATGTCGGAGTCGGCATAGTCCTAATCGGCCATTCCGAGCGCAGCCTGTATTTCAACGAAAAAAACGACATCCAGCGGCATAAAATCGAAAACGTCCTGTCGGCCGGCCTGATTCCGCTGCTTTGCGTGGGTGAAAGCCTGAAAGAACGCGAAGACGGCCGCGAAGAGGAAGCCGTGGCTTACCAGCTGTCGGTTTTGAAAGGACTGAAAACCGAATCTTTCGCTGTGGCCTACGAACCCGTATGGGCAATAGGCACGGGAAAAACCGCCAATAAAGAACAAATTGCCGACATGCACGCCTTTATCAACGGCGAAATCTTGTCTTTGTGCGGCAGCAGTGCTAAAATCCGCGTCCTTTACGGCGGCAGTGTCAATGCCGGCAACGCCGCAGACATATTCGGCGTACCCCATGTAGACGGGGCCCTGGTAGGCGGCGCATCGCTGTCCTACGACTCGTTTGCCGCCATTATCGAAGCTGCGGAACAAGCCTGAATATGGAAGCATTTAAAACCCTGATTATGATTTTGAACGGATTTGCCGGATTGGCCATCATCCTATTGGTGCTGATGCAACACGGCAAGGGTGCGGATGCGGGCGCGTCTTTCGGCAGCGGGACAGGCAGCGCGCAAGGCGTATTCGGCTCGGCGGGCAACGCCAACTTTTTAAGCCGCAGCACGGCCATTGCCGCCATAATATTCTTTGCCACCTGTCTGGCATTGACCTATATCTCCACCCATGCCAACAAACATGGCTTGGATTTCGACAACATACGGCAAAGCGCGCCTGCAAGCACCCAACCTGCACCGCCCGCAAAAAGCGGAGGCCATACGCAAAAATAAGCACACAGTTACAGCCGACATGGTGAAATTGGTAGACACGCTATCTTGAGGGGGTAGTGATCTTAGATCGTGCGAGTTCAAGTCTCGCTGTCGGCATAAAACCGCCTTTTCGGGCGGTTATTTTTTTGTCCAACGCCGTCCAACGCCGTAAACCAAACCCGGCAACAGTAAGGCTTTCAGGCTGATTGCCATCCTGATGTTTTCTTTTCGACCGTATAACGCCGTCTAATTCAGTCCGATTGAATCGACCAAAAATTTACGGCATCTTTTGCGGTATCTGAAAAATACCCTGAAAAAATACCGTAAAAATGAAGCTGAACGACCGCCAAATCAGAAACGCCAAGCCCGCTTCAACGGGGAAGAAAGCCAAACTCTTTGACGGCAAAGGCCCGTATTTGGAAATTACCCCCGCCGGGGGCAAGGTTTTCTGTTTGTGGTTTTGTTTTACAACGGGTTAATTTGATTAAGGGGTCAGGGTTGGAAGCGGCCGCCTTTGATTTTTAGGCCGTTCGGATTTAGGCGGGCGGCCAAATTTTGGTTGCGTAGGGCGTGCGTCAGGGCGACGGCCAATCCGTCTGCGGCATCGGATTGCGGCGTGGCCGATAGTCCCAGCATACGCACCACCATGTCTTGTACCTGTTCCTTGGCCGCCTTGCCCCGGCCGACCACGGCTTGTTTGACCTGCAGGGCGGTGTATTCGTATACCGGCAGGCCGCGCATGACCAGGGCCGCTATCGCCGCGCCCCTCGCCTGCCCCAGCATCAGGGTTGCGGCGGGATTGACGTTTACAAACACTTGTTCCACCGCCGCCTGCCGCGGTTGGTAGTGTTGTATGATTTCGGCTATGTTTTCCACTATCACGCCTATACGTCCGGCCAATTCGTCGCCGGGTATGGTTTTGATGCAGCCTGATGCTATGTAGTAATGTTCGCGGCCTATGATGTCTATGATGCCGAAGCCTGTGGTGCGGCTGCCGGGGTCTATGCCCAGGATACGCAGGGGTTGGTTCATCAATATACCTTATACCTTGGCGGTTGCGGGACGGCGTTATCCCCTGTTACAAAAAACGGGGGATCTGGGATCTTTTGCCCGATAAGGATATTTTAAAACCGTCTGAATCGGTGTTGTTCAGACGGTTTTGCCGTGGCGGCGGAATGGTTACAGGCGGTTTACGGCCAAGGGGATGATGTTGCCGTCCACCAGGCCGAACCACCAGTAGCCTTTGCGGTTGGGGTCTGTGGCGTGGTCCACGCGGCAGAAGGCGAAGGCTTTGTTGTTGATGCAGCCGAAGTTGTGCGGCTGCCAGTTGGCGGGCAGGGTTTTTTTCCAGCGGGCAACATCGGCGGAGGAGGAAACCACCAGTTTGCACTCGCCCGTGCCTTGGCAGACGGGTTTCCATGCGCCTTCGCCCTCGCGCCCGTTCATAATCCATTGTTTGCCTTTGAGGATGAACTGCATCTGCATGGGGGTGGGCATTTCTTCTTTGTCCAGCAAGACGTATTGGCCTTGGTCGCTGCTGTCCAACGGGGCGGCGGTGGCTGCCGGAAGGGTGGCGGCCAGAAGGCCGAGTGCGATTAACAGCGTTTTATTCATCAAAATTTCCTTAATGGTTGAAACCCCGCCTTTCAGGGCGGTAGAATTTGGGAGGGACGTAACCCCTTCCAAATCAGGGCAATACACAGGGCTGCGCCTTAATGTGCGGCCCTATGTGTTGAAACATGATGTTTTTTGTTTTCAATCCTGTATCCCCGGGGAAATGGATAATTCGATAAGGGCGGCATTTTCTATGTAAAAAAACGGCTCATTCCAAATTGTCCGTTCTCCCTAAATCGGGCTTGTGGTTGGTCGGTGGGGGAGTCCCTGCCGAACTGTGGCGGCTGCCGTTCCGCCCGCATAAAATCAGCGTCCGGCCATGTCCGGATAGCGGCTGATTATTTCGCCGCGCGCCTGAGGCGGGGCGTTGCTGATGTTTTCGATAAGTTGCCGCAAATCTTTGCCGTCAAGGGGCAGCAGGCGGGTCTCTATCCGTATTTGTTCGGGCTTGCGCCCGCCTTGCGCGTGCAAATCCAGCAGGATGGCGGGGCGGCGTGCGTCTTTATCGGTTCGGACGGCGGCAATGTCTTCCCAGATGATTTCGCGCTTTGTTTGGAGGATGGTGATTCCTTGTTCGCCAATCAGGATGCCGTTGTGTTTGTGTTTCGCCGTATGCCACAGTATCAGGGAAAGGGCGGCAAGTACGATGATGCGCGTCCACGCCGGCTCGCCGCCGTTAATCGCCCAATAGCCGCAGGCAAGACCCGCAATAAAATAAAGGGCTTGGTATGTCAGTATGTAATGCCGCTTCGGATAAAGCGGGATGCAGGCTTGTTTTGTCATCGGTTTGTTTTGGATTGGGGCGGCGGGGTTTCAGACGGCCTGGAAATCATACGCCCTGTTTCAAACTCGCTTCTATAAATCCGTCCAAATCGCCGTCCAACACGGCTTTGGTATTGCCGACTTCGTAGCCTGTACGCAAATCTTTGATGCGCGAGGAATCCAAGACGTAGGAGCGGATTTGGCTGCCCCAGCCCACGTCCGACTTACCTTCCTCCAAGGCCTGTTTCTCTTCGTTGCGTTTGCGCATTTCCAATTCGTAGAGTTTGGCCTTCAACATTTCCATCGCGGCGGCTTTGTTGGCGTGTTGCGACCTGTCGTTTTGGCACTGCACCACAACCCCCGTCGGTTCGTGGGTGATGCGCACGGCGGAATCGGTTTTGTTGATGTGCTGGCCGCCCGCGCCGGATGCGCGGTAGGTGTCGATGCGCAAATCGGCGGGGTTGATGTCGATTTCGATGGAATCGTCGATTTCGGGATAGACGAACACGGAGGCGAATGAGGTGTGGCGTTTGTTGTTGGAGTCGAAGGGCGAGTAGCGCACGAGGCGGTGTACGCCGGTTTCGGTGCGCAATAATCCGTAGGCGTATTCGCCTTCGAGGCGGATGGTGGCGCGGTTGATGCCGGCGATTTCGCCGTCGTCTTCTTCGAGGATTTCGACTTTGAAGCCTTTGCGCTCGGCGTAGCGGCCGTACATACGGAACAGCATGCCCGCCCAGTCTTCCGCTTCCGTACCGCCCGCGCCTGCGGTGATGTCTATGAAGCAGTTGTTGGGGTCGGCGGGCTGGTTGAACATGCGCTTAAATTCCAAATCCGCCATCTGTTTTTCCAGCCCCGCCACATCTTCCCGCACGGCGGCGAAACCTTCTTCGTCATTTTCTTCTATGGTCATTTCAATCAGCATGCGGTTGTCCGCTATACCCGAAGCGATGTTGTCCAGTGTGATGACTATGCCTTCGAGGATTTTGCGCTCTTTGCCGATTTCCTGCGCGCGTTTGGGGTCGTTCCACAATTCGGGGTCTTCGGACAGGCCTATGACTTCTTCTAGGCGGTCTTTTTTGCCCTGATAGTCCATATAGGCGCGGATGTCTTCGCTGCGCTTCTCCAAGTCGTTTAAACTGTTGTTGAGCTGGTTGATTGCTTCGGCTTCCATAGTATTCTTTGTATTGTATTAAGCGGCATATTTTAATGGATTTGCCGCCTTTTGACCATGAAGGGGGCTGTTTGAACGGCCTTTTGGTTATTCTTCTGGCATTTTTAGGAAGTTTTGCCTATAGTGGCGCATTTCCTCTATGCTTTCCAAAATATCGTCCAAAGCCTGATGCGAGCCGCGTTTGACTATGCCTTTGAGCACGGGCGGATTCCAACGGCGGGCGAGTTCCTTCAAGGTGGAGACATCGATATTGCGGTAATGGAAATAGGCCTCCAGTTTGGGCATATAACGCTGCATGAAGCGGCGGTCTTGGTGGATGGTGTTGCCGCACATGGGGACGGCTTTTTCCGGTATCCATTGGGAGATAAAGTCCAACAGCCTTTGTTCCACATCGGCCTCGGTCAGGGCGGATTCGCGCACGCGCCGTGTCAGGCCGGTGCGGCCGTGGGTGGCGGTGTTCCACTCGTCCATGTTGTCCAATATTTCGTTGCTTTGGTGGATGACGTATACCTCGGACTGTGCCAGCGTGTTCAGGTCTTTGTCGGTGATGATGACGGCGATTTCTATGATGCGGTCGGTATCGGGGTTCAGGCCGGTCATTTCCATATCCAGCCAGCACAGGTTGTCGGCGTTTTGCATGATGTTCCCTGGTTTTCAGATGGGGGGATTATATAGCCAAAACGCCCGCCGCTTCATGCCCTTGTGCCGTGCGGCCTTTCGGGGTGCGGGCGGCCGGGCTTTTAAAGCGCAGGTTGTGCCGTTCGGACACAAAGCCGTGCAGGGGTATGTCGTGCGGTTCGCGCGGCAGTTGGTCCGCCAATTGGCAGCTAAAGCCTACCGCGATACGCAAAGGCCGTTTCGGGCGGCAGCGGGCCAGTGTGGCATCGTAATAGCCGCCGGCCTGCCCCAGGCGGAAGCCGTGCCGGTCGGCGGCCACCACGGGCAATAATATGACATCCAGCCTTTCGGCGCGGATTTTGCGGCCGGCAAATTGGGGAACCTGCAGTCGGGCTTGCCCCCGCCCGCGTTCGGGGCGCATACCCTCGCGGTAGGGGGTAAACCACATGCGGCGGCTGCCCCGCACTATATGGGGCAGGTAGATTTCCGCCCCGCGCCGCCATGCCGTCCGAAACAGGCCGTCCGGGCGCAATTCCGAACCCAAGGCCCAATAGGCGGCGATTTTGCGGCCGCGTTTGACCAGGGGTTTCAAGCGGCGCACCACGGTTTTTTCGGCCCGGTGTCTTTGGGCGGCGGAAAGGGCGGCGCGCGCCTGGCGGAAGCGGCGGCGCAGTTGTTTTTTCTGTCCGCGTATGGTTTCGTCCGGCATGGCCGTCCTCCTGCAAGAAAATGTGCCTTTATTATATAGCGAAGCCGTTTAGGGGCGGGCGGCTGTTTGGTGTAAAAAAACAACACGGGCGGCGGGGTTGGGGTTGTTAATATGAAAAAACAGGCCTTGTCCGGAAAGGGGGCGGGTTGTTTGGGTGGTTTGCCCGCCGGTAATGTTAATATCGGCAAAAATCATTCTGTTCTTCTTGCGCTTGCGAAACCGTTTGGTTTCGGCTATCTTAAAAATAAGAATAATTCTTATATGTTTCAATACACAGGGTCGCACATAAGGCCAGCCCCGTGTGTTGCCCTGATTTGGAAGGGGTTACGCCCCTCCCAGACAAACCCAAATTTCACCGCGCCTGAAGGGCGGGGTTTCAACCGTTAAGGAAATTTTGATGGATAAGGATTCGGCCGTGTTTATGCCGACCTGCCGCCTTTGGGGCGGTCTTTTGGTTTATCCGCATCCCGCCGCCCCGGAGGCGGTGTTTCAATTTTAATGAATTTTATTAAGAAAATTTGATGTTTCGACATACAGGGACGCATATAAGGCGCAGCCCTGTGTGTCGCCCTGGTGTGGAAGGGGTTACGCCCCTCCCGAATAAACCCGAATCCTACCGCCACTAAGGGCGGTGTTTCAACCATTAAGGAAATTTTGATGAAGTTTTTGTCCCTCCCTGTTTTGGCCGCCGCGTTCGCCCTGTCTGCCGCCCATGCGAAACCCGTTGAGATTACCGATACCGCCGGCCGCAAGGTAACGGTGGACCTGCCCGCCAAACGCGTGGTTTTGGGCTTTTATTATCAAGACTATATGGCCATAGGCGGTAAAAACGCGCTGGACAATGTGGTCGGTTTTTCCAAAGCGGTCTGGTCCGATTGGGCCCCGCCGAGCTGGGCGGCGTTCAGCAAGGCCGTGCCTAAGCTGAACCAGCTTACCGATGTGGGCGAAGTGGAAGTCGGTACGTTCTCCATAGAAAAAGTGTTGGCCTTGAAACCCGATTTGCTGGTTCTGGCCGACTGGCAGTATCAGGCTCTGGGTTCCGACCTCGACCGCATCAATAAGGCAGGCATCCCGATAGTGGTGTTGGACTACAACGCGCAAACGGTTGCCAAACACGTCCAATCGACCAAAATCATCGGTACGCTGACCGGCCAGCAGCAAAAGGCGGACAAGCTGGCGGCGGACTACAAACGCGTCGCCGATACCATCCAGGCGCGCGTGAAAAAGGCCAACCTGCCCAAACCCAAGGTGTATGTCGAGTTCGGCAACAAAGGCCCTGCGGAACACAGTGTAACCTTCGGCAAGAGTATGTGGGGTTCTATGGCGACGCTGGTCGGCGGCAACAATATCGCCGCTTCTTCTGTCGAGTTCTACGGCCCCATCAATCCTGAAAAAGTCTTGGCCGCCAAACCTGATGTCATTGTGATTACCGGCCGCGAAACCGAAGTGAAGAAAAATCCGAACGCGATGGTGATGGGTTGGGGCATTTCCAAAGCCGAAGCGGAACAACGCCTAGCCGGTTTTGCCAAACGTCCGGGCTGGGCCAATCTGCCCGCCGTCAAAAACAACCGCCTTTACGCCGCCTACCACGCTAATTCGCGCACTTTGTCCGACAGTGCGTCTATTCAGTTTATGGCCAAGGCGATTTATCCGCAGTTGTTCAAAGACTTCAACCCCGAAAAAACGTATTTGGACTTCTACCGCCAAAATCTGCCGGTTGTGCCTAGCGGTACGTTCTACCTGTATCCGAAAGGGGAATAAGGTTATAGTGAATTAAAATTGTATTGTAATGATACGGCGTTGGCGCGCCTTGCCCTACTATCCGTACTGTCTGCGGCTCGCCGCCTTGTCTCATTTTTATTTTAATTTACTGTAATTTGGGATATGTGGACGGCCTTCTGTACAGGAAGGTCGTTTCAATGTTTTTGCGGGATTAATTTTTTTATTGCTAAGGAAGTTTTGATGAATGATGCGGTTGTCGCGGAGATAGTCAAGAACCAGCGCAAGCTTGAGGGCAGGCGTTGGTTTATTGTTTTGATGTTTTTAATCATTGCGGCGGTCAGTTTTTTATTTGACATCGCCACCGGCCCGGCGATGACGGACACGCTGCCGGTCGGCGAAGTGGTCAATGTTTTGCTGGGCAAACCCGGCGTTGATGAGATGAACCGCCTGATTGTGATGGATTTGCGCCTGCCGATTGCGGTGATGGCCTTGGTCGTCGGCGCGGCTTTGGGTGTCGGCGGGGCGGAGATCCAGACGCTTTTGAACAATCCTATGGCCAGCCCCTATACGCTGGGTTTGGCGGCGGCGGCAGGCTTGGGCGCGTCTATTGTGATTGCGTTCGGCGGCTTCGGGCTGCCGGAGACGGTCGCCGTGCCCATAGGGGCGTTTGTGATGACCATGCTGGCTTCGGGCGTGCTGTTTCTGTTTGCTTCGGCGCGCCGCTTCAATTCGGCGATGCTGGTGCTGGTGGGGATTGCGCTGCTGTTTCTGTTCCAGTCTATCCTGTCGCTGATTCAGTTTATCGCTGCGCCCGAAATTTCGCAGCAGATTCTGTTTTGGCTGTTCGGCAGCCTGACCAAGGCGACTTGGGAGACGGTCATCGTTACGGCGGCGGTTACGGCGGTGTGCGTCTTTCTGCTTTCGCGCGACGTGTGGAAGCTGACCGCGCTGCGGCTGGGCGAAGAACGCGCGGTCGGGCTGGGCATCAATCTGCAATGGCTGCGCCTGAAAACGCTGGTGCTGGTGGCGGTGATGACGGCGACGGCCATCAGTTTTGTCGGTGTCATCGGCTTTATCGGGCTGGTCGCGCCGCATGTGGCGCGGATTCTTTTGGGCGAAGACCAACGCTTTTTCCTGCCCGGCGCGATGCTGGCGGGGGCGGCGTTTTTATCGGTGGCCAGCGTGTTGTCCAAGGTGATTATCCCCGGCGCGCTGTTTCCGGTGGGGATTGTTACGTCGTTTGTCGGCGTGCCGTTCTTCTTCTGGATTGTGTTAACGAAACGGTAGGTCGTCTGAAATGTTGAAACTTGAAAACGTACACATCCGGCGCGGCGATTATGTGGTCGCCGACAATATCGATTTGACGCTGGAACAAGGCAAAGTCTATTCCGTGCTCGGCCCGAACGGTACGGGCAAATCCTCGCTGATGAAAACGATTTTCGGCGAAGTGGCGCACAAAGGCACCATCCGCTACGGCAACGAAGCGTTGAGCAAAATCCACCTGCAAAGCTGGCGCAAACGCATAGGCTATATGCCGCAGGACACCGCCGCCGAAGCCTCGCTGACCGCGCTGGAAGTCGTGTTGCTCGGCCGCATGGACGCGCTGCACATGCACGTCGGCGACGAACTGCTGCACGAAGCCGCAAGTATCATGGCGGAGCTGGGCATCGGCCATCTGGCGCACCGCGACGTCATGCGGCTTTCCGGCGGACAGCGGCAGCTCGTCATGTTTGCCCAAGTCATGCTGCGCCGTCCCGAAATCCTGATGCTGGACGAACCGGTCAGCGCGCTGGATATGCACCACCAACTCAATCTTTTAGAACGCGTGGTGCAATACACGCACGAACACAATCTGGTTACGCTGATGGTGTTGCACGATTTGAGCCTCGCCGCCCAGTTTTCAGACGGCGTGATCCTGCTGGGCGAAGGCAAAATCCAAGCACAAGGCGCGCCGCAGGACGTGTTGCAGGCGGATATGATAGGCAGGCTGTACAAAGTCGATATCGAGCTTTTGTACGACAGCAAAGGCCTGCCCGTCATCCGCCCGATGCGGCAGGGCGCGGCCGCCAATCAATAAGCGCAGGACGGGCATTTATGCCCGACAATTCAATACCCGAAACCACCCTTCACAAAAAAGGACTTTATCTATGTTTGTTTCAACACACAGAGCCGCACATAAGGCGCAGCCCTGTGTGTTACCTTGATTTGGAAGGGGTTACCCCCTCCCAAATAAACCCAAATCCTACCGCCCTGAAGGGCGGGGTTTCAACCGTTAAGGAAATTTTGATGAAAAAATCCCTCTTCCTCCTCATGCTGGCCGCGTCCCTCAACGCCTACGCCGCCCATCACGAAATCAAAATGCTCGACAACGGCAAAGACGGCAGCATGGTGTTCGAACCCGGCTACCTCAAAGCCCAGCCCGGCGACACCGTAACCTTCAAAGCCACCAACGGCGGCCACTGGGTGCAAAGCAAAGCCCTGCCCGAGGGCGTGGCCGACTTCCTGTCCGAAGACGGCAAAGACTTCACCCTCAAACTCGACAAAGAAG
>JAUMUU010000148.1 GCA_030530545.1 Neisseria sp.
ACATAATTTGATGATATGATGTATTTAAAATTAAGTATGTTTGCTATATATTTTAATCCACTCTAATTTGGCTATAGAAAATCCCGCCTCTGACGGCGGGATTTTCCATGCTTATGGCATATTGCCCGTTCGGCAGGGTATGCCCGCATCGGCCAGGATTTTTTGGATGGAGGCATCGGGTGCCTCATCGGTGAACACGGTGTCGAATTCGGTAACCGAACCCATGCGTACCAGGGCCGTGCGGGACGATTTGCCGTAATCCACGGTTAAGAAGCGGGTGCGGGCGTTGCGCATCATGGCCTGCATCACGCTGACTTCTTTAAAGTCAAAGTCCAACAGCGAGCCGTCCGCCTCCATGCCCGCCGCGCACAATACGGCATAGTCGGCTTTGAATTGGTTGATAAAGTCTACCGTCGCCACGCCGGTTACGCCCCCGTCCAAGGGTCGGACCACACCCGAGGTAATGATGACGGTGTAGTCGCTGCGCCCCGAGGCAATGGCCGCCACGTGGATGTTGTTGGTGATGATGCGCAGGTTGTTGCGGCTTTTGGCCAATGCCAAGGCAACGGCTTCCATGGTAACGCCTATGCTCATAAACAGGCTCGCCCCATCGGGTATTTGGCACGCGATCAGGTCGGCAAGGCGCGATTTCCCGTGTTGGCGGGTAAAGGCGTTTCGCAATACCGGGTTGCCGTTTTGGGCAGAGTCGCTCAAGGTCGCGCCGCCGTGGTAGCGGCGCAGCAGGCCGGTTTCGCACAATTCGCCTATGTCGCGGCGTATGGTTTGCGGGGTAACGGACAGGGCTTGCGCCAGCCCTTCCACAGGCATGAAGCCGTGTTCGCGCACCAATCGTATGATGCGTTCGTGGCGGTGGATTTTATGTGTCATGTTTTTCTTTTGGTTTGGTGTGTCGTGTTTTGCAAACGGACCGCTTGAATGGTTTCCGGCGGCCCGTCCTGTGTTTGGGCTTATTGATCGACAAAGGCGCGCTCAATCAGGAAATCGCCGCGCACGCCCACTTTGGGCGATTCCACCAGGCCGAAATTATTCAATACGCGGCGGGTGTCTTTGAGCATGGCGGGGCTGCCGCAGAGCATGGCGCGGTCGTCTCGGGGGTTGATTTTGGGCAGGCCTATGTCGTCAAACAATTTGCCGCTTTCCATCAGGTCGGTCAGGCGGCCGTGGTGTTCGTAGTCTTCGCGCGAAACAATGGGGTAGTAAATCAGCTTTTCGCGTATGGTTTCGCCCAGGTATTCGTCGTTCGGCAATTCTTGGGTGAAGCGGTCGTAATAGGCCAAATCCTTTTTGTAGCGCACGCCGTGCACAAGGATGACTTTTTCAAACATATCGTAGATGTCGGGGTCTTTGGTAACGGCCAGGAAGGGGGCTATGCCCGTGCCCGTGGAAAGCAGATACAAGTGTCTGCCCGGGTTCAAGTCGCCCGCCACCAGCGTGCCGGTGGGCTTTTTGCTGATTAATACGTCGTCGCCGACTTTCAGATGCTGCAGGCGGCTGGTCAAAGGGCCGTCCTGCACCTTGATGCTGAAAAATTCCAAGTGTTCCTCATAATTCGCGCTGGCAACACTGTAGGCGCGCATCAGCGGCTTGCCATCCACCATCAGGCCCACCATCACAAACTGGCCGTTTTCAAAGCGCAGCGATTCGTCGCGGGTGCAGGTGAAAGTGAAATAGGCATCCGTCCAATGGTGTACGGACAGGACTTTTTGGGTATTGAATGCTGCCATTCGGGGTTTCCTGTGAAAAAGCCGTCTGAAAACAGGCGGCGCGTTAAAAAAACGGTTTCAGGCGGATTTTTCCGCATCTTCCTTAAACTGCATATTGTGCAAATCCGCATAACGGCCGCCCTTGGCCAACAACTCCCTGTGCGTGCCCTGTTCCACGATATTGCCCTCATGCATCACAACGATATTGTCGGCCTTCTCTATCGTAGACAGGCGGTGGGCGATAACGATGGTGGTCCGCCGGTTCATCAATTTTTCCAAAGCCGCCTGCACCAAGCGTTCCGACTCATTGTCCAAAGCACTGGTGGCTTCGTCCAAAATCAAAATGGGCGCGTTTTTCAACAGCGCGCGCGCAATGGCGATACGCTGCCTCTGGCCGCCCGAGAGTTTCAGGCCGTTTTCGCCTATATAGGTATCCAGCCCGTTTGGCAGGGCCCGGATAAAGTCCCAGGCATTGGCGGCTTGGGCGGCGCGGACAACCTCCTCCCGGCCTGCGCCCTCCAAACGGCCGTAAGCGATATTGCCCGCCACCGTATCATTGAACAACACCACATCCTGACTGACCAGGGCCATCTGTTCGCGCAAAGAGGCCAGGCTGTATTCGCGGATATCTATGCCGTTGATTTTGACCACGCCCGAGGTCGGGTCGAAAAAGCGCGGCAGCATATTGACCAAAGTGGTTTTGCCGCACCCCGACATTCCGACCAAGGCCACCACCCTGCCCTTGGGCACGGTCAAACTCAACTCCCTCACGCTGTCGCGCTCGGCATGGGGATAACGGTGAACCACATCCTGCCAGACAATATCGCCGGTATCTGCCGACAAGGCCAACCTGCCCCTGTCGTCCTCCTCGGCCAAATCCAAAAACTCAAACACACTCTCGGCCGCCGCCAAGCCCCGCTGCAGCGACTGCATCACTCCGGTGATGCGTTTGATGGGGTCGAACATCATCAGCATGGCCGACAAAAAGGACATAAAGTCGCCCGCGCTGAAATCCTTGGACTGCGCCTGCCAGGCGGCAAAATACAAAATCAGGGCCAGCGCGCTGGCAATCAACAGCTGGGTAACGGCGGAACTGACCGCGCTGGCGGCCGTCTGGCTCACCCCGTTGCGGCGCACCAATTCGGCCACGCGGTCGAAACGGCCGCTTTCGCGCCCCTGGCCGCCATACACCTTCACCACTCTGACCCCGCTGATGCTTTCATTCAAAATCTGCGTCATCAGCCCCATATGTAGCTGATTTTCCCGCGACAGCCCGCGCAAACGCCGGCCTATGACTCGCACGCACCAGCCGACCAGGGGCAGGGCGACCAGCGTAATCAGCGTCAGCCGCCAATCGAGATACAGGAGCAAACACATCAGGCCGGCCACACTCACACCGTCCTTGGCCAACACCGTAACCACATTGAATCCCGCCTCGGTAATCTGGCCGACATCGCCCAAAATCCGCGAAATCATGCGGCCGCTGGAAGCCTCGCTGAAATAGCCTGCGGGCAGGCGCATCATTTTGGCGAACATCTGCTGGCGGACGCGCTGTACCAAATGGCCGGAAAGATAGCTGGTGGTGTATTCGTTGATAAAGTTGAATATCCCGCGCAACACGAACAAACCGACCACCGCCGCCGGCAGCCAGGTCATCATCGCCATATTTTTTTCAACGAAACCTTCATTAATCAAAGGCTTGATTAGGTAGGCGAACAAGGGGGCGGTTGCGGCCACCACCAGCATGGCGAAAACCGCCAGCAAAAACAGTTTCCAATAATCTTTCAAATAACCAAACAGCCTTTTGTAAAGCTGCCAAGACAAATAACTGTCAGACTGCCGCATAAGGGATTCCGAAGGAAAAAGAAGGCGGGATTGTAAGGGAAAACAGTTTTTCTAACAATGTGCTAACTGCGCATGACGCGGAATCTGGCCATGCCTGCGGCGGCTTGGTGCGCCATAACGCACGGTAGCGCAAGCCGAACAGATGCCTGATATGCCTTTATTTAACCAATTGTTTTCTAATTAAAAAATAATTTTCTTTTAGAATATCATTTTTAGAAGAAAATAAATTGATTTCCAGCCCTTAAAAGTGTATAGTTCCAAAAAGCCAATAACGGCATTTGAAAATCAAACTAATTCTATAAATACGCGATGATAACTCCCCTGCTCACCCCCCATCAAGCCCGTTACTATGCCGGCCTGCTCACCCGTCAGGCGGCGG
>JAUMUU010000149.1 GCA_030530545.1 Neisseria sp.
GCGCCGGCATTTCCAAATCGGAAAACGTGGTCGATATGAGCGTGTTGGAAGGCGCGATTCGCGAAGAACTCGAAAACTCCGCCCCGCGCATGATGGCCGTGCTCAACCCGCTGAAAGTAACGCTGACCAACTTCGACGCAGGCAAAACCGAAAGCCGCAGCGCGCCCTATCATCCCAACCGCGAAGACATGGGCGGCCGCGGGCTTGCCCTGTCGCCCGTGCTTTATATCGAAGCCGACGATTTCAGCGAAAACCCGCCTAAAGGCTTCAAACGCCTGACTTTGGGCGGCGAAGTGCGCCTGCGCCACAGCTATGTGGTGAAGTGCGACGAAGCGGTGAAAGACGCGGCGGGCAAGGTTGTCGAACTCAAGTGCAGCATAGATTACGATACGCTGGGCAAAAACCCCGAAGGCCGCAAAGTGAAGGGCGTAATCCACTGGGTGGCCGCCGATACCGCCGTGCCCGTAACCGTGCGCCTGTATGACCGCCTGTTCACGGTCGAACGCCCCGATGCCGTGCGCGGCGCAGACGGCGGATACCTGCCGTTCACCGATTTTTTAAACCCCGAATCGGCCAAAGAAATCACCGCCTACGCCGAACCCGCGCCGTTTTCAGACGGCCTGCCTGCGGAAAGCCGCTGGCAGTTCGAGCGGCTGGGCTACTTCGTTACCGACCGCCGCGACCACACGCCGGAAAAACCCGTGTTCAACAAAACCGTAGGCCTGCGCGACACCTGGCAGAACAAGGCTTGAAGGCAGGAACAAACATGACCTTAGAAATAATCAAGCCCCGGCGGCAAAACCTGATATTGCTATTCGATAACGGTGAAGATGACATATTGGCCGACTTCCACGCCCATATAACCGACAGGGTTTCGGAAATAGCCGATAGCGAATACCTGTTATTCGTACAGTCTTGCGATGCCTTTTGCCAAATAAAGGACGGCTGCCTGCAACTGTGCGATTGGGATAAATGCTATTTTTCCCAAGCCCTGCCGCCCGATACGGCCGATTTGCCCGATGGCGGCGAAGTTATCATCATCAACACCCCCAAAGGCCTGGACAGGCAGACCCTGCTGGAAAAATTCGGCCAAACAAAAAACATGGACGAAACAAACCAAGCCATAGGGGGACTGATTGCCCAATACAACGTTTATGAAGGCCTGCTGCTGGCCCTATTGACGGAACAGGAAAAACAAAAAATGGAAGCAGCATGGGCGCGGGAAGACCAGGGATAGGCCGGGGAAATCCACCCTAAAAATAGGGTTTGATTAAAACACGGCCACATTTTATTTGATAAAAAAAATACCATGCCAAAAGAATCAAAAACATATTATGCACATTCACTGAAAGGCAGGCCCGAATCCCACTGGCAGACCATGCAGAGCCACGCATATAAGGTAGGGGAAATGGCGGCCGATTTTGCCAAAATATTCGGTGCGGGAGAAATCGCAAACTATACGGGGCAGCTGCACGACTTGGGCAAGTACACCGAAGCCTTCGACCAAAGGCTGCATGGCGGCCGCCAGGTCGATCATTCCACGGCCGGAGCGAAAATTGCAGTCGGACGTTGGGGGGATATTATCGGCAAACTGATGGCGTTTTGTATAGCGGGACACCATGTGGGGCTGGCAAACGGCACAGGCGAAGGCCGCGACCGCCACACCCTGCAACACCGTCTGGATTGGCAATTCGGCGGGGATATTCCGATACCGGATAAGGTTTGGCAACAAGAAATCAAGTTGCCCGAAACCTTGCCTGCGCCGCCGCTCAAAGCCGACCCGCATCATCCTTATTTCTCTTACGCCTTCTTCACCCGTATGCTTTATTCCTGTCTGGTCGATGCCGACTATCTGGATACCGAAGCCTTTTATGCGGGTGCGGAAAACAAAACCGTCAAACGCGGCGGCCATCCCGACTTAAATGCCTTGCAACAAAATTTCAATCGCTTTATCAATGCGTTCAGGGCGGAAAAAGCCCAAGCCCCGCAGCAAACCGAGGCTGAAAAACGCCGCGCCGACCTTAACCGCCTGCGCGGTGAAGTCCTAGATTATGCCGTAAAACAAGCGGCACAAGCACAAGGGCTGTTTACCCTCACCGTGCCCACGGGAGGCGGCAAAACCTTCACTTCCATGGCATTTGCGCTGGAACACGCCAAACAACACGGTATGCGGCGCGTGATTTACGTCATCCCCTTCACCAGCATCATAGAACAAAATGCCGCCGAATTCCGCAAAGCCTTCGGCGCATGGGGCGAACAAGCCGTTTTGGAACATCACAGCAATTTTGACGACCGCAAACTGCAAGGCGAAGACACCAAAGACAAACTGCGCCTCGCCTCGGAAAACTGGGATGCGCCGATTGTCGTTACCACCGCCGTGCAATTCTTCGAATCACTGTTTGCCGACCGTTCCTCGCGTTGCCGCAAACTGCACAACATCGCAGGTTCGGTCATCATCCTCGATGAGGCGCAAATGCTGCCGCCGCACCTGCTGTTGCCCATTATGCAGGCGATTAAAGAGTTGGCGCAAAATTACCGCTGTTCCGTAGTGATGTGTACCGCCACCCAGCCCGCCGTACAGGCCGAAAACGGCTTCTATCGCGGCTTTGAAAACGTGCGCGAAATCGCCCCCGACCCGGCCGCGCTTTTTGCAGAACTGCGCCGCACTACCGTGCGATATATAGGCAGGCAAACCGATGCCCAACTGCTGGCCGAACTTGGCGGACACCCGCAAATGCTCATTATCGTCAATAACCGCCGCCACGCCCGCAGCCTGTACGACCAAGCCAAGCACCTTGACGGCATGTTCCACCTGACTACCCTGATGTGCGCCAAACACCGCAGCCAAATGCTCGACAATATCCGAGGTCGTCTGAAAAACGGCGAACCCTGCCGCGTCATCGCCACTTCTTTGATAGAGGCCGGTGTGGATGTGGATTTTCCACGGGTAATGCGCGCCGAAGCAGGGCTGGACAGCGTTGCCCAGGCCGCCGGACGTTGCAACCGCGAAGGCAGGCATCCTGCCCAAGACAGCCATGTGTACGTGTTTGCGCCGGAAGAACAATGGAAAGCCCCGCTCGAACTCGCCGCCCAGGCCGCCGTCATGCGCCTGACCATGGACGATTTTGCGGACGACCCGCTTTCCACACCGGCCATTACCGCTTATTTTCAAGAACTTTACGAGGTGAAAGGCAAGGAGCTGGATAAAAAGCAAATCCTGCAAATGCACCACAACGCCGGACCACGCCTCGATTTCCCTTTCCAAACCATGGCTGAAAAATTCCGCCTGATAGAAAACCATATGTATCCCCTTATCATTCCCTTTGACAGGCGTGCCGAACGCTGGATACGCTGTTTGGGGCGTGCCGTAAGGGTAGGGGGGATATTGCGAAAATTGCAGCCCTACACCATCCAAATCCCCGCAAGGATCTTGGATGCCCTGTATAAGGAGGGGCGCATAGAGTTGATTAACGAGCTGGTTTTCGGGCGGCAGTTTTACGCGCTGATAGGCTTGGACCTGTATGATGGTGTGGCGGGTTTTGATTGGGACAATATGTTGTTTATCCGTATGGAAGCCTTAGTATTGTGAGTTATCGCGAACATATAGTGAATTATAGTGGATTAAAATAAAAATGAGACAAGGCGGCAACGAGTGCCGTGTACGGATAGTATATAAGGGCGTTGGCAACGACTTAGCCTTGCGATTTTAATCCACTATAGCTAAATTACTTCATTTTTGATACGCAGCTTGCCGATTTTCGTCATTCCCGCGCAGGCGGGAATCCATTTTAAATTTCAGAAACTATTTTTCAAATCAAGGTTTCTCAGGTTTTACGATGGATTCCCGCCTGCGCGGGAATGACATAATTTGATGATATGATGTATTTAAAATTAAGTATGTTTGCTATATATTTTA
>JAUMUU010000018.1 GCA_030530545.1 Neisseria sp.
AACCTGATGTCGAAAATGCCCGGCGAAATCGGCCAGCTTTCCAAGCAGATTCCCGAGGGCACGGCCGAAAAGGCCATGGGTCATGTTGAGGCCATCATCAATTCCATGACACCCAAAGAACGCGCCAACCCCGCCATCATCAAAGCCGGACGCAAACGCCGCATCGCCGCCGGCGCGGGTACGACCGTGCAAGAAGTCAATAAGATGCTCAATCAGTTCGAACAGTCGCAAAAAATGATGAAGATGTTCAGCGGCAGCAATATGCGTAAGCTGATGGGCATGGCCAAAGGAATGAAGGGCATATTCCCCGGGATGAAATGACGTAAAAATATAGTGGGTTGAAATCGCAAGGCCAAGTCCTTGGCAACGCCCGCTGTATACTATCCGTACACGGCTCTCGTTGCCGCCTTGTCTCATTTTTATTTTAATCCACTATACCTTTAACTTTAACGCAAATTCTGCCCCGTTTCCCAGTCGATAATGCTGCTGGGTTTTTTGGCCGAACCGCAACGCCCGCCGATTATCCAAACCTGCCGCCCGAACTGCCGCCGGGCTTCCCGCGCGGTTTTGCACGGGCGTTTGCCTGCGCGGTTGCAGGAGGTGGATACCAAAGCCTGCCCTATGGCGGCGCACAAATCCCGGGCGGCAGAATGGGCGGGGACACGTACTGCCAGTTTGTTGCGCCCCCGCCCGCGCAACAGGGGCTGTACGCGGGCGGCGGCGGGCAGCAGGAAGGTTTTTGCCGCCGGCCAGTTTTGTTTTAAGGCGTTACGGTCGGCAGCCGTCAAGCCCTGCAAAAGCGGCAGCAGCCGCTCCAATTTGTCGCCGACCACTATCATGCCTTTGTGCTGCGGCCGCCGTTTGAGCCGCATCAGTTGGTGTAATGCGCGGCCATAGTCGGGCAGGCAGCCCAAGCCGTAACAGGATTCGGTGGGATAAGCCAGCAGCCCGCCTTTTTTCAGGTGGCGTTTCAAACGGCCGGCGGCAGCGGCGGAAAGGATGCGTTTCATCAATATTTCTTTGACAACCCCCGACTATAACGGCGGGCTTTTTCAGAGGGCGAAATCCCGCTAATCCACTATTTTTTTGCCCAATAATAAGACATCCGCCCTCTCCCCATCCAAATCACATACTTCGGGCAGGCAGCCCCACTGTTCGAAACCGCAGGTATAAAACAGGCGGATACTGGCGTGGTTGTGGCCGAAGACCACGGCAATGATGTTGCGTATGCCCAGCGAAGGGGCTTTTTCCAACATATAGCGCAACAGGATTTTGCCCAGCCCCGCACCTCGCAAGTCATGACGGACATAAATACTGATTTCGGCGGTAATATGGTAGGCGGCGCGGGGGTAATAATCGCCAAACCCGCCCCAGGCCGCTACTTCTTCGGCACTGTCTTTGACCACATACAGGGGCCGGCTGCCGCCGTGTGCGTCAAACCACGCCTGCTTTTGCGCCACCGACACGGGATTCAGGTCCGCAGTGGAACAACGTGCCGCTATGGTGCTGTTATAAATGGCGACTATGGCGGCCAAATCGTTCCCTGCGGCCTCGGCAATGCGGTATGCGTGCATTAAAATCCCCCTATCCGTGGCGCAAAGCAGAAGGGCCTATCGGACAAGTTTGGAAATGGCTTTAAAGGCGGGGTGTTTGGCATCACGCAATAAAGCAAACAGCAGGCTCTCGATATTGCCCACAGACACACCCGCCTCACGCATCTGCTGCAGGCCGTTTTCTTTATTAAGAGGATCGCGCGATGCGGCACATTCAAAAGGCAGATAGACCCCGAAACCGGCGGCGCGCAGGTCCAAGGCCGTCTGAAGCACGCAAATATGCGTTTCCGCACCCATCAAAACCACATTTTCCGCCTCATGGCGGCGGATAAAACCCTCCGTTTCCGCAGACCAGGCTGAAAAGCGGCTTTTTTCGATAACCGGCACACCGGCCAATTGCGCCTTGACGGCGGGAATCGTCCCGCCCAACCCTTGCGGATATTGCTCGGTCAGCAATATGGGCACGGATAACGCCTGTATACCCTGCAACAGGCGGATACACCCGGCGGTAAAGGTTTCATGCCGGTGCAAAACGGGGGTCAGGCGTTCCTGTATGTCCACAACCAGGCAGACGGTTTTTTCAACATCGGGCAGACAACTCATCAAAACCTCCTTAACAGATAAAAAACCTTCCACTTACCTCAAGCCGTCCGAAAGGCAACACCAACCCCGCATTCAGACGGACTACGTTTAAGAACGGTAATCGGCGTTGATTCGGACATACTCATGCGAAAGGTCGCAAGTATAGACGCGGGCGGCATCCATACCGCGCTGCAGCTCGATACGGACCGAGATTTCCGCCTCCCGCATCACACGCTGCCCCTGCTCTTCGGTATAACCGGCGGCACGCCCGCCGTTTTCCGCCACCAACACCCCGTTAAGCCACATTTTCACCTTATCGGCATCCAAAGGCACACCCGCATACCCCACGGCGGCCAACAGCCGGCCCAGATTGGGGTCGGAGGCAAAAAAGGCCGTTTTCACCAAAGGCGAACGCGCCACGGCATAAGCCACCTTGCGCGCCTCATCGCGGTTGGCGGCACGGCTAACTTCTATAGAAATAAACTTGGTCGCCCCCTCGCCGTCGCGCACAATGGCTTGCGCCAATTCCAAGGCCAAACCGCACAACATATCCTTCAACTGCCCATAACGGGGGTCGGCGATATTGTCGATTTCACTCTGACCGCATTTCCCCGTAGCGATAAGGACAAAACTGTCATTGGTACTCGTATCCCCGTCCACCGTAATACAATTGAAAGACACATCGGCGATTTCCTGCGTCAGCAACTGCAAAACCGGCTGCGAAACCTTGGCATCCGTAGCGATAAAGCCCAACATAGTCGCCATATCGGGCTGAATCATACCCGCGCCCTTGGCCATACCCGTGGCGCGGACAACATGATTGTCCCCTATGCGTCCCTCGCGGCTGGCGGCCTTATAAACCGTATCCGTAGTCATAATCGCGCGGGCCGCGTCATACCACTGGGCAGGCCTCACCTTGGGCAGGGCGGCAACGATTTTATCGGCCGGCAGAGGCTCCAAAATCACCCCGGTGGAAAAAGGCAGCACCTGTTCCACCAGGCAGCCCGCCTGTTTGGCGGCGGCACGGCAGACCGCCAACGCCCTTTCATGACCTTCCACGCCCGTTCCCGCATTGGCATTACCCGTATTGACCACCAACGCCCTCACACCATCGCCGTCAAACAAATGCTGTTTGGCAATCCGCACGGGGGCGGCGCAAAACCGGTTTTGAGTAAACACCGCGCCTACCGTATTGCCCTCCTCCAACACAATGAGCGTAACATCATCATGCTTGGGCTTTTTAATGCCTGCCTGCCCGACAAAAAGCTTCACACCGCCAATATTCAACAAATCGACTGCCGGGGTTTCGCGGTAATTGACTGCCATAACATTTCCTTAAAAATGGATTAAATTAACTTAGACACAAAGCCGGCCGCGCCCATCCCAACACGGCGCAACCGCAAATTGCAGGCCCTCACCAAAGGACGGGCGGAAAAGATAAAGCAAACCCACCTTATCCCCAATTCACATTACGTTACATTATGACGTTTTTTCAGACACCGAAAAAGCCCGTGCCGCCAAAAAACGCAAAGCCGCCTCATAACCATATACCCCCAGCCCCGCAATCACGCCCACCGCCTTATCCGACAAATAAGAATGATGGCGGAAGCCCTCGCGGGCATAAACATTGGAAATATGCACCTCGACAAACGGAAGGCCCACACCCGTCAAAGCATCGCGTATGGCGATACTGGTATGGGTATAAGCACCGGCATTGATAATCACCGCGTCCGCCCGCCCGCCCCGGGCCTCCTGGATGCGGCCGACCAATTCGCCCTCCCCGTTGCCCTGAAAACATTCGACCTCCAGCCCCAAATCCCTTCCCAGCGACACCAGCCCCTTTTCCACATCGGCCAAAGTAACATGCCCGTAAACATCAGGCTCCCGCATACCGAGCAAATTCAGATTGGGCCCGTTGATAAGCAAAACACGTTTCATAAAAAACCCTCCTACCCGTCCAAAAATCAACAGTCTGCAAATGCAGCACACACGGCCAAAATCTCATCGCCGTATTTTTCCGCCTTCCCCCGGCCCATGCCGTAAACACCCGCCAATTCGTCCAGGTTTTTCGGCAGCCCCTGTACGACGGCCTGCATGGTCCTGTCATTGCATATCACATAAGCCGCCACATTGTCGGCGCGGGCGCGTTCCCGCCGCCAAGCGCGCAAGGCCTGCCAAACACGCTCCTGCCGCTCCGTACGCAGCCACTCCTCCCTGGGGCCCTGCGTGGCGGCCTTTTCACGCTTAAGCGGCCGCAACCATACTTTTTGGCGTTCCCGCAACACCGTACGCGCCAAATCCGTCAGCATCAGGCACTGATGCCGCTGCGGGTCGGCCTGCAACAGCCCCAACCCGATACACTGCCGCACAATGGCGCGCCATTCCCTTTCACCGAAATCCCCTCCTATGCCGAAAGTGGGCAGCCTATGGTGGCCCTTGTCCTTAATCCAGCCGTCCTCCCTGCCGCGCAACACATTAATGACATAACCTGCCGCAAAGCACTGGCCGACACGGTACACACAGCTTAACAGCTTCTGCACCGCAACCGTACCGTCAAACAACAGGGGCGGATGCAGGCAATTGTCGCAATTGCCGCAAGGGGCGGCATCCTCGCCGAAATGCCTAAGCAGCAACATACGGCGGCACAGGCCGGTTTCACAAACGGCCAAAATGGCATCCAGCTTCTGCAATTCTATATTTTTTTGAAAATCATCGCCCTGCCCGTCCAAAATCCGCTCGCGCAACAGCATCCAATCATTCAAACCATAACACAGCCAGCTTACCGCAGGCAGCCCGTCCCGCCCCGCCCTGCCGCTTTCCTGATAAAAATGCTCTATACTCTGCGGCATATCGAGATGGGCGACAAAACGCACATCGGGCTTGTCTATGCCCATGCCGAAAGCCACGGTCGCCACCACGATAATCCCGTCTTCATGTGTAAAACGGTATTGCGCCTGTTCGCGCTGCCGCATATCCAAGCCCGCATGATAGGCCACGGCATCCAAACCGTTGGCACACAAAAAATCGGCAATGGCCTCCACCTTCTTGCGGCTCAGGCAATACACAATACCGCTTTGCCCCCGCATCTGCCCGGCAATAAAACCCAACAACTGCTTCTTGCCGTGATGCTTCTCAATAACCTGGTAATAAATATTGGGGCGGTCAAAACCCGACACAAATTCGGCAGCATCCTCCAAGCCGAGATAATGCCTGATGTCGGCACGGGTCTGCGTATCCGCAGTAGCGGTCAGGGCAATGCGCGGCACACCGGGATAACGGTCGGCCAAAAAACCCAACCGGCGGTACTCCGGCCGGAAATCATGCCCCCACTGGCTGACGCAGTGCGCCTCATCGACGGCAAACAAACTAACCGCATATTGATCCAAAAAACGCAAAAAACGCTCGCCTGCCAAACGCTCCGGCGACACATACAGCAACTTCAAACCGCCTGCGGCAATGCTGTCCGCAATACGGCGGACCTCTTCAGGCGGCGTGCCGCTGTGCAGGGCTGCACAGGCCACACCCGCCGCCTGCAAACCCGCCACCTGGTCGTTCATCAAGGCAATCAGGGGCGACACCACCACCGCCACCCCCTCGCGCATCAAAGCAGGAATCTGATAACACAGAGACTTACCGCCCCCGGTCGGCATCAGTGCCAAAACATTCTTACCGCCTGCCAAAGCATCCACAACCTCCCTTTGGCAGCCGCGAAATTCGGGATAACCGAAAACATCGTTTAAAATATCGTCCGCACTTGGCTTGGTCATAAGGAAATTTCCATTATAATATAGCGGATTATAGTTGATTAAAATAAAAATATCGCAAAGCGGCCGCCACAGGCGCACACACGTGCAACCAAGCGGGCCAAGGCGGCATTGCCATTTTAATCAACCGCAGCCGGCAATCAAAACAGGCCGACCACAGGCGCGCAACCGGCCTTCCCTTCCAACCCACAAGGAACAAATCCCCATGCAAACCCGCGACATCGTACAAAAAGGCATACCGGCCGCCCTGGCCGCCCTCTTACTGAGTGCCTGCCCCCACGCCCCCATCCCCCAGCAGGCGGGCGGCAACTGGCACCACTTGGGCGAAGCCGCCAACGGCAACCAAATGCTGGCCCTGGACACCAACAGCATCAAGCGCGAAGGCCCCCTGGCCCGCTTCCGCGACAGAAAAATCATAGTCGATATGGCCGCCGAACGCTTCGTCAATACCCCTCCCTTCAAAACATCCATCAGCCATTGGGAAATCCACTGCACCAACAAAACGTTCCGCCTGACCGCCAACACCCTGTATGACGACAAAGGCAACATCATTTCCGATGAAAAATACACCGCCATAGACATCCGCCCCATGAGCATACCGCCCAACTCGCTGACCGAAGAACAGCGCAAACTGGTTTGCCCCGCCAACTGAAACGGAGGCAGCCAACAAGGGATAAAGGCCTGTCGCGGGCGTTACCCGTCTGATTTTAACGCCCCAAACCGCAGGCTTTCAACCTGAAAGGAAAATCATGAAAAACCACCTGATCCTAATCACCCTCCTGCTTAGCCTAAACGCCCAAGCCGACCCGGCAGACGACTTATTGAGCGCGCAAAGCGCGTTTAAACAGGCATTGGGCGAACAAAGCAGTACCGAAGCCGAACAGGCCAACCTGCAGCAGCAATTGGAAGAGGCGCAGCAACGCCTGGCATCCGCCCAGGCAGACGTACAAAACTACAGCAGCCGGCTCGAAGAAATCCGACTAAAAAAAGCCGAACGCGACCAAGCCCTGAAACAGGCGGGCGAACGGCTGGATGCCGCATGGCAGGCCGTACACGGCGGCAGCCGATAGGACATCGTTTCGCAGGCAGGGCCACATTACGGGGGCGCGAACATCCACCTTCGCAAAAAATTGCCCGCAAACGTAAAATAAATAATGTTTATTTTTGGATATGAAACAATGAAATGGATAAAATACGCACATTAATTTTAAAACAGGTTTCATGTGATGAAGTAAACATAAGAAAATTAAAACATCTTGATAATCAGGATATCTATCATAGAATTACTTTGGAAATTTCATCTTCAAATTACATTGGTAAAACAGAGCAAGGTATAAACTTTTTCTATTTTACATTGACAACCCCGGAAGCCTTACTTAAAAAACCAAAAATTAATTATTTACTTGTAAAAAATAGGACTATTGTAATTAGAGATTTTAATTATGAAAAATTTATTTCAGAAATTAAACAAATAGTTTCAAATTGCTACAGGCCGACTTGGGAAGAAAGCGTTGCCGAATTATTAAAATATTTTGAATGGGAATATGAGAATTACGCTTAAAATAAGCCCGCGTTGGGTTAGGCTGCAAGCCGTAACCTAACATTTATAGCTAAATTACTTTATTTTTGATACGCAGCTTGCCGGTTTTCGGCCTTCCCGCGCAGGCGGGAATCCATTTCAAAATTTCAGAAACTGTTTTTCAAATCAAGACTTCTCAGGTTTTACGATGGATTCCCGCCTACGCGGGAAGGCCGTAATTTGATGATATTTCATATTTGAAGTTAAGTATGTTTGCTATAGCAAGCTGAAGCACAGACATCCACCTTCCCAAAAAACGCTTACAAACAAAAAAACGCCGTCCATAGTAGACGGCGTTTTTCGGTATTGCGAACAGGTTATTCCTGCGCCCCACCATTTGGGACGGCTTTGGCGGCAGCCTGCTGTTCCGCCCATAAGCGGCGGCGGGAGCGGTGGTAGGTTAAGCCCGTTCCGGCCGGAATCAGTCGGCCGACTATCACGTTTTCCTTCAAGCCGCGCAAATCATCCTTTTTGCCCATAATCGCAGCCTCAGTCAGTACGCGGGTGGTTTCTTGGAAGGATGCGGCGGAAATAAAGCTGTCGGTAGAAAGCGATGCCTTGGTAATACCCAACAGGATATCGTCAAAGCGGGCTGGCTCTTTGCCTTGGGCCAAGGCCGCTTCATTGGCCGCCATCACATCGGCACGCTCCACCTGCTCGCCGGTAATGAAGCGGGTATCGCCCGCATCGGCGATATTCACGCGGCGCAACATCTGGCGGATGATGACCTCTATGTGTTTGTCGGAAATCTTCACACCCTGCAGGCGGTAGACTTCCTGTACTTCCTGCACAATGTAGCGCGCCAAGGCCTCTATGCCCTGCAGGCGCAGGATGTCGTGCGGATCAACCGAGCCGTCTACTATGGTTTCGCCCTGGTTCACAACTTGGCCGTCATGCACCAAAATCTGTTTCTCTTTGGAAATCAGCGTTTCATAGCCCACTCCGTCCACATCGGTAATAATCAGACGTTGTTTACCCTTGGTTTCCTTGCCGAAAGACACCGTACCCGTTACCTCTGCCAACATGCCCGCATCTTTGGGTACGCGCGCTTCAAACAGCTCCGCCACGCGCGGCAAACCGCCGGTAATATCGCGGGTTTTTGAGGAAGCCTGGGGGATACGCGCCAATACGTCGCCCTTGCCGACTTCCTGCCCTTCGCGCACGGTAATCACCGCGCCCACGGGGAAGGCCATGGAAACCGATGTTTCCGTACCGGGGATTTTCACCTCTTCGCCGTTTTCATCCAGCAGTTTGACTGTGGGGCGCAAGAGTTTGGAAGCGGACGAAGAACGGCGTTTGCTGTCGATAACGACCAAGGTGGACAAACCGGTTATGTCGTCGGTTTGTTTGGCCACGGTAATGCCTTCTTCCATGTTTTCGAATTTAACCTTGCCCTCGTGTTCGGTAATCATGGGGCGGGTGTGAGGATCCCAGGTGGCCAGTGTTTGTCCGGCCTTGATGACCTCACCTTCTCGAACCAGCAATGTTGCGCCGTAAGGCACTTTGTGGCGTTCGCGTTCGCGGCCGATTTCGTCATGGATGACGACTTCGGACGAGCGGCCGATGATAATCAGTTCGCCCTTGTTGTTGGCCACATAACGCATCTGGCTGTTGAAGCGGGCCGTACCGTTGGATTTTGCCTCCACCTGGCTGGCGGCCGCCGCACGGGATGCCGCACCGCCGATGTGGAAAGTACGCATGGTCAATTGGGTGCCGGGCTCGCCTATGGATTGCGCCGCGATTACCCCTACGGCCTCGCCGGCATTGACCAGCTTGCCCCGCGCCAAGTCGCGGCCGTAACATTTCGAACACAGGCCGTAGCGCGTCTTACAAGTGATGGGTGTACGGACTTTTACCTCATCCACGCCCGAATTATCAATCAAATCTACCAGTTGTTCATTCAACATAGTACCCGCTTCCACCAATGTGGAACCCGTGGCGGGATCAACTATGTCTTGGGCGGTTACGCGCCCCAAGATGCGGTCGCGCAACGGCTCTATGACATCGCCGCCCTGCACCACAGCCTTCATGATGAAGCCTTCGGTTGTGCCGCAATCTTCCTCTACCACCACCAAATCTTGGGTTACGTCTACCAAACGGCGGGTCAGATAACCGGAGTTGGCGGTTTTCAACGCGGTATCGGCCAAGCCTTTGCGCGCACCGTGGGTGGCAATAAAGTATTGCAGTACGGTCAGCCCTTCGCGGAAATTGGAGGTAATCGGGGTTTCGATAATCGAACCGTCCGGTTTGGCCATTAGGCCGCGCATTCCGGAAAGCTGCTTAATCTGGGCGGCCGAACCGCGCGCGCCCGAATCGGCCATCATGTAGATGGAATTAAACGATTCCTGCTCCACTTCTTTACCTTCGCGGTCGATTACCTTCTGTTTGGACAGGTTGTCCATCATCGCTTTGGCGATTTGGTCGCTCACGCGCCCCCAAATGTCTATTACTTTATTGTAACGCTCACCCTCCGTTACCAGGCCCTGATGATATTGGTCTTCAATTTCTTTAACCGCGTCCTGCGCTTCGGACAACAAAGTGGCCTTTTTATCGGGAATCTCCATGTCGTCCACACAGATTGAGATGCCGCCTTTTGCGGCAAAGGCAAAACCGGTATACATCAGGTGGTCGGCAAAGATAACCGTATCACGCAAGCCGCACAAGCGGAAGGAGGCATTGATGAGTTTTGATATTTCCTTTTTCTTCAATGCTTTGTTAATATACTCAAAAGGCAGTCCCTTGGGCAGGTGTTCACTTAGCAGGACGCGGCCGACCGTGGTTTCGTAACGGCGGACAACGGGTACTTGTTCGCCGGCCTCGTTTCTCACCCATTCGCTCAAACGCACGGTAATTTTCGTACCCAGCTCCACCTGCTGCGTATGGTAGGCACGGTGTACCTCGCGGGCATCGGCAAACAGGCTGCCCTCGCCTTTGCCGTTGATTTTTTCACGGGTCATGTAATACAGACCCAAGACGATGTCTTGCGAAGGTACGATAATGGGTTCGCCGTTTGCGGGCGAGAGTACGTTGTTGGAAGCCAGCATCAAGGTACGCGCTTCCATTTGCGCTTCCAGGCTCAAGGGAACGTGGACGGCCATTTGGTCGCCGTCAAAGTCGGCATTGAAGGCGGCACACACCAAGGGGTGCAGCTGTATGGCTTTGCCTTCAATCAAAATGGGTTCGAAAGCCTGAATACCCAAGCGGTGCAGGGTGGGGGCGCGGTTCAGCAATATGGGGTGTTCGCGGATGACTTCTTCCAGGATGTCCCAAACTTCGGGGACTTCTTGTTCCACTAGTTTTTTGGCGGCTTTAACGGTTTGTGCCAGCCCGCGAACTTCCAATTTGTGGAAGATAAACGGTTTGAAGAGTTCCAGTGCCATTTTTTTGGGCAGGCCGCACTGGTGCAGGCGCAGGTAGGGGCCTACGGTGATAACCGAGCGGCCGGAGTAGTCCACGCGTTTGCCCAACAGGTTTTGGCGGAAGCGTCCGCCCTTGCCCTTAATCATGTCGGCCAGGGATTTGAGCTGGCGTTTGTTTGCGCCAGTCATGGCTTTGCCGCGACGGCCGTTGTCCAACAGGGAATCCACCGCCTCTTGCAACATGCGTTTTTCGTTGCGGACGATGATATCGGGGGCGTTGAGTTCCAACAGGCGTTTCAAGCGGTTGTTGCGGTTAATAACGCGGCGGTACAGGTCGTTCAGGTCGGAAGTGGCGAAGCGGCCGCCGTCCAAAGGCACGAGCGGGCGCAGGTCGGGCGGCAACACGGGCAGCACGTCCATAATCATCCATTCGAGCTTCATGCCGCTGCGTTGGAAGGCCTCCAATACTTTCAGGCGTTTGGCGATTTTTTTGACCTTGGTGTCGGAATTGGTCGATTCAAGCTCCTGGCGCAGGATTTCCACTTCGGCGGCTATGTCCAGTTTGGCCAAAAGGTCGCGTATACCCTCCGCGCCCATTTTGGCATCGAAGTCGTCGCCGTATTCGTCCAGTTTTTGATAATAGTCTTCCTCAGTCAGCAATTGCCGCCGCTGCATGGGGGTCATGCCGGGGTCGGTTACGACAAAGGCTTCAAAATACAATACGCGCTCTATGTCGCGCAGGGTCATGTCCAGCACCATGCCCAAGCGGGAAGGCAGGGATTTTAAAAACCAGATGTGGGCGATGGGCGCAGCCAGCTCGATATGGCCCATGCGTTCGCGGCGGACTTTGGACAGGGTTACTTCCACGCCGCATTTTTCGCAGGTAACACCTTTATATTTCAGACGTTTGTATTTTCCGCACAGGCATTCGTAATCTTTAACCGGGCCGAAGATTTTGGCGCAGAACAGGCCGTCGCGCTCGGGTTTGAAGGTACGGTAGTTGATGGTCTCGGGTTTTTTGACTTCGCCGTAGGACCATGAGCGGATGGTGTCGGGCGATGCGATGCCGATTTTGATTGCATCGAATTCTTCTTCTATCCCCGCCGATTGCAGGGGGTTAAACAAGTCTAACAAAGCCTTCATTAGAGATTCCTCAGTGGTTGAAACCCTGCCCTTGGGGGCGCAAACAGGGTTTGTTCGGATGGGGGGCCTTTTTAGGCAGCTTTAATGCAGTAGTGCCGGTAGCACAGTTGGAGGATGTTGTCGGGGTCTTCCCAATATTGTTCGTCCAGCGCGTCCAGTTTTTCGATTTGCGCCTTTGTCAAATATTGCGAAATGTCCCAGCGGCGGTCATGGTGCAAATCTGCGATGAGTTGTTTGAAGCGGTGCAGCAGGTTCAGGCTGTTTGCCGCACCGATTTTTTCAAATGCGGCACAGGCTGCCCTAAATCCGTCCTCACCCCAGTTGCAGTAAAACTGAATAAGCCCGCCGTTGTAGATGTCGGTTTCGGCACGCCAAATGGCGGTTATTTCCTGTTCTTGCGCCGTCAGTTTGGCGGCATCGCCGCCGTATTGTTCAAACAGCTTGTCCGTTACGGCCTCCATCAGTGCTTCAAAGGCGGCGGCCTGTTGTTTGTCTGTCATCATCGGTTTGCCCATTTATCCTACGGGGGTTTCAGGCGGTTTTCAGGTTTTTCCAACCGCCTGAAACCCGGCCTCAATAGCGTTCCAAATCGATATCCAGACCCAGGGAACGGATTTCCTTAACTAACACATTGAAGGATTCGGGCATACCCGCATCGATTTTGTGTTCGCCTTTGACGATGTTTTCATACATTTTGGTACGGCCGTTCACATCGTCCGATTTCACGGTCAGCATTTCCTGCAGTGTGTAAGCCGCACCATATGCTTCCAGAGCCCATACCTCCATCTCGCCGAAACGTTGGCCGCCAAACTGCGCCTTGCCGCCCAAAGGCTGCTGCGTTACCAGGGAATAGGGGCCGGTAGAACGCGCGTGCATTTTTTCATCGACCAGGTGATGCAGTTTCAGATAGTGCATCACACCCACGGTAACACGGCGGTCGAAAGCCTCGCCGGAACGGCCGTCATACAGGGTAATCTGCGTTTTGGAGTCATTGAAACCCAATTTCTGCACATCGGGGTCGTCGCTGGGATAGGCCAGGTTCAGCATTTCGCGGATTTCGGACTCTTTTGCCCCGTCAAACACGGGGGAGGCGAAACTCGCCCCGGAAGTCAGGTTGGAAGCCAGTGTTAGGATTTCCTCATCCGACAGGCTGTCCAAATCTTCCTTGCGGCCGCTGCCATTGTAAATTTTGTCCAGGAAGGCACGGATTTCGCCTATTTCCCGCTGCTCGGCCAACATTCTGCCTATGCGCTCGCCCAAACCCTTGGCGGCCCAACCCAAATGAACCTCTAAAATCTGGCCGATATTCATGCGGCTGGGCACGCCCAAAGGATTCAGCACGATATCCACCGGACGGCCGTCGGCCATGTAGGGCATATCCTCTACCGGCAGGATGCGCGATACCACGCCCTTGTTACCGTGCCGGCCAGCCATTTTGTCGCCTGCCTGAAGGCGGCGTTTGATGGCGATAAAGACTTTGACCATTTTTTGCACGCCTGGCTGCAGCTCATCGCCCTGGGTCATTTTCTTTTTCTTCACATCAAACAGTTCTTCAGCTTCCTGCCTTTTGTCCTGCAGGCTGGATTTGATCAGTTCCATCTGTTTGGCGATGTTTTCATCTTCCATACGGATATCGAACCAATCGTGCCGGTTGGGCAAAGATGCCAGATATTCCGCAGTAACCACGCTGCCGTTGGCCAGCTTCATAGGACCGCCGCTGGCCTTTTGTCCGATAATCATGCGTTCGATACGGTCAAAGGCATCATTGTCGTAAATACGGATTTGGTCATTCAAATCGAGGCGGTAACGTTTCAATTCGGCATCGATAATCGATTGGGCGCGTTTGTCGCGGGTAATGCCCTCGCGGGTAAACACCTGCACATCGATAACCGTGCCGCTCATACCGGTAGGCATACGCAGCGAAGTATCCTTCACATCGGAAGCCTTTTCGCCGAAAATGGCGCGCAGCAGTTTTTCTTCCGGTGTGAGCTGGGTTTCGCCCTTGGGCGTTACCTTGCCTACCAGCACGTCGCCGGCCTCCACTTCCGCACCTATATAAATGATGCCGCTTTCGTCCAAACGGTTTTGCATACGCTCGGACAAATTCGGAATATCGCGCGTAATATCTTCCGCACCCAGCTTGGTATCGCGTGCGACCACGTTCAATTCTTCGATATGGATGGAGGTATAACGGTCGTCGGCGGCCACTTTTTCGGAAATCAAAATCGAATCTTCGTAGTTGTAGCCGTTCCAGGGCATGAAGGCAATGGTCATATTTTGTCCCAGAGCCAACTCGCCCAAATCGGTGGATGCCCCGTCGGCCACCAAATCACCGCGCTGCAGGACATCCCCTGCTTTGACCGCAGGCCTCTGGTTGATGTTGGTAGACTGGTTGGAGCGGGTGAATTTCACTAGGTTGTAAATATCGACACCTACTTCCCCCGCCACTGCCTCATCATCATGCACGCGGACTACCACGCGGTTGGCATCGACATATTCCACCACGCCGCCGCGCCGCGCCACAATCGCAGTCGCGCTATCAACGGCTACCGCCCTCTCTATGCCCGTACCGACCATGGGTTTTTCGGCACGCAGGCAAGGTACGGCCTGACGCTGCATGTTCGCCCCCATCAGGGCGCGGTTGGCATCGTCATGTTCCAGGAAGGGAATCAGCGATGCCGCCACGGATACGGCCTGACCGGTTGCCACGTCCATATACTGGACGCGGTCCGGGGTGGACATAATGGTTTCGCCTTTTTCGCGGCAGGTTACCAGTTCGTCAATCAGACGGCCTTCGCCGTCCAAAGCGGCATTGGCCTGTGCAATGACATAGCGGCCTTCCTCTATGGCGGACAAATAGTCGATTTCGTCCGTTACCTTGCCGTCAAACACACGGCGGTACGGGGTTTCCAAAAAACCATAATCGTTGGTACGGGCATAAACCGCCAAGGAATTAATCAGGCCGATATTGGGCCCCTCTGGCGTTTCAATCGGACAAACCCGGCCATAATGGGTAGGATGCACGTCGCGAACTTCAAAACCGGCACGCTCGCGGGTCAGGCCGCCCGGGCCCAATGCGGAAACACGGCGTTTGTGGGTGATTTCCGACAGCGGATTGGTCTGGTCCATAAATTGCGAAAGCTGGCTGGAACCGAAAAATTCCTTAATCGCCGCCGAAACCGGTTTTGCATTAATCAAATCGGTCGGCATTAAATTATCCGCCTCCGCCTGATTCAGACGTTCCTTAACCGCGCGTTCGACCCTGGCCAAACCGCTGCGGAACTGGTTTTCCACCAATTCGCCCACGGAACGGACGCGGCGGTTGCCCAAATGATCGATATCGTCCACTTCGCCCTTTCCGTTACGGAGTTCGACCAAAGTAGCAATGGAAACAACGATATCCTCTATACTCAATACATATTTATTGTTTTTTGCCGCCTCAACGAAAGCTTCCTGATTCAGCATACGGCCAAACCAAGAATTTTCCTGTTCTTTCGAGAGTTTCTGCTCATAGGTGCGCGTATTGAATTTCATACGGCCGACGCGGGACAAATCATAACTTTCCTCATTAAAGAAAAGCCGGTTGAACAACAATTCGACCGCATCATCAGTAGGCGGTTCGCCGGGGCGCATCATGCGGTAGATCGCAACCTTGGCCGCGTGCTGGTCAGCCGTCTCATCCGTACGCAAAGTAGCCGAAATATAAGCACCCTGATCAACATCATGAATATAAAGAGTATTAATTTCCTTAACTTCGTGAATATCAAGTTCCGCCAGCAATTCTTCGGTTAATTCCGAGTTGGCCTTCGCCAGCACTTCACCCGTATCCGGCACAACGATGTCTTTTGCCAGAATCTTGCCGATCAAACTATCCGCATCCACCTTCAGGCGGGTCAGGCCGGCCTTTTCCAGATTACGCATGTCTTTGGCGGTAAACCGCTTGCCGGCCTCTACCAAAATATTGCCATCCTTGTCAAAGATGTCAAATTTAGCCAAATCTCCTTTCAGACGGCTTACATTTAAATCCGTTTCCACACCGTCTTTGGACAAATAAAAAGTCTCCCAATCATAGAAACCCTTTAAAATCTGCTCCTCGTTATAACCCAAAGCCTTCAGCAAAATTGTTACCGGCATCTTACGGCGGCGGTCTATACGGAAATACAGCAAATCTTTGGGATCAAATTCAAAGTCCAGCCAAGAACCACGATAAGGAATTACACGTGCGGAAAAAAGCAACTTACCGGAAGCATGGGTCTTGCCGCGGTCATGCTCAAAGAACACGCCCGGCGAACGGTGCAATTGGGAAACGATGACGCGTTCCGTACCATTAATAACGAAAGAACCGCTGGGGGTCATCAAGGGGATTTCCCCCATATAAACCTCGTTCTCACGAATTTCCTTAATGTCCCCGGAATCCCTATCTTTGATTTTCAGCCGAATACGCGCGCGCAGCGGTGCGGAATAAGTAATGCCGCGCAACTGGCATTCCGGAATATCAAATAACGGTTCGCCTAGAATATAGTGAACAAACTCTAAACTGGCGTGTTCATTTTGACTGATAATAGGGAAAATAGAATTAAACGCGGCTTGGAGGCCTTCATTTAGCCGTTTGTCAAATGCACGGTCCTGCTGCAAAAATTTAGTATAAGAATCAATTTGAGTCGCCAACAAAAACGGCACATCCAAAACATTTTCACGTTTTGCAAAACTTTTACGGATGCGCTTTTTTTCAGTAGTAGAATAAACCATCGCAGAACACTCCAAGGCTAGGGATAATTGTAATATAGTGGTTTAATTTCAAACCAGGACTGCGCTTGCCCGCCTTATCCTGAATTAGACTGAACCCACTATATCTTGAAATTACGAGAATAATTTAAAATACATTATTAATAATATTTACATTAATTTACTATTTATTAGCAATAATATAGTAAATTAATGTAAATATATCAAATTACTAAAAACAAGGCACAATAAGGCTGGCAGTAAACTGCCAGCCTTATATAGAAAAAGCTTATTTGATTTCGACTTTTGCGCCGGCTTCTTCCAATTGTTTTTTGATATCGTCGGCTTCTGCCTGCGACACACCTTCTTTCAAGGTTTTAGGTGCACCATCAACCAAATCTTTAGCTTCTTTCAAGCCCAAACCAGTAATGGCACGTACGACTTTAATTACGCCAACTTTCTGGTCGCCGGCGGAAGCCAACACAACATCAAATTCTGTTTTTTCTTCAGCACCACCATTTGCACTGGTTGCAGGTCCGGAAACTGCAACTGCAGCCGCTGATACACCAAATTTTTCTTCAAAAGCCTTAACCAGCTCATTTAACTCCATCACAGTCATTGCTTCAACTGTACTCAGGATATCTTCTTTAGAAATAGCCATACTATTTAAACTCCAATATTTTAAACTTCAATTTCAGAATAAATCACAAACTAAGACAATCAAGCAGCCTCTTCAGTAGCTTTCTTATCAGCCAATGCAGCCAACGCCCTAGCAAAGCTGGAAACCGGAGCTTGCATAACAAACAACAGTTTGGACAGCAATTCTTCGCGGCTTGGAATAGATGCCAACTCGCCGACAGCGGCAACATTCAGAACATCACCATTGTATGAACCTGCTTTGATAATGATCTTATCATCTTTTTTCGCAAATTGATGCAGTACTTTTGCCGCAGCGACAGGATCTTCAGATGCAGCATAAACCAAAGGGCCAACCATTTGATCAGCCAATGCGGCAAATGAAGTCCCCTCTACCGCACGCCGAGCCAAAGTATTCTTAAGAACGCGCAAATACACGCCTTCTTTCCGAGCATTGGCACGGAGTTCAGTCATACTGGCAACACTGATACCGCGATATTCGGCAACGACCAAAGTTTGAGCACCGGCAATTGCTGCACTAATCTCTTCTACGGCTGCCTTCTTGGTTTCAATATTGAGACTCAAGGTCTACCTCCCACTGTTTATCAAAGGAATATTTAATATTCCACCCAGCGGTAACCCTAGATATGGAAACAAGCAAAGCTTGAAGTAATCATTAAGGACTACCGTCTGCGTAGGGTTTTGCAAATTAAATCCTAAGATCCCTACGGTCTTGGACATCTACTTAATATTATTAAGTAGCCCACCCTAAAAATAACTCTCCCTGCTTCAAGGGAAGCTATTTTTAGAAAATCTAACTATTAATACTGGAGGTATCCACACGGACACCCAAGCCCATGGTACTGGATACGGCGATTTTTTTCAGGTAAGTACCTTTGGCGGCCGCCGGTTTTGCCTTAATTATCGCATCCAACAACGCATTGAAGTTTTCTTTTAAATCAGCTTCTACAAAAGATGCACGTCCTATAGTCGCATGAACGATACCTGCCTTATCAGTACGGTATTGCACCTGGCCGGCTTTGGCATTTTTCACGGCTTCCGCCACATTAGGCGTTACAGTCCCTACTTTAGGATTAGGCATCAACCCGCGTGGACCAAGGATTGTACCCAATTGGCCTACGATACGCATTGCATCCGGTGATGCAATTACAATATCAAAATCCAAATTGCCTTTTTTGATTTCTTCCGCCAGATCCTCAAAACCGACCACGTCCGCACCGGCATCCCTTGCCGCATCGGCATTTGCACCTTGGGCAAATACGGCAACACGGGTTACTTTGCCTGTACCTTTAGGAAGGACTACGGAACCGCGAATAACCTGATCTGATTTGCGCGGATCGACACCCAGGTTGAAAGCCACATCCAATGACTCATCAAATTTGGCAGTAGCCGCTTTTTTTACCAAACCGATTGCTTCATCAATCGGATACAGTTTATTTGCCTCAACGGAAGCGCGCAATGCCTTTAAACGTTTTGAAATTTTAGCCATTACACACCCTCCACATCCAAGCCCATAGAACGGGCTGACCCGGCTATTGTACGCACCGCCGCATCCAAATCGGCAGCAGTCAAATCCGGCAATTTGGTCTTAGCAATTTCTTCCAACTGGGCACGTGTAACCAGCCCTACCTTGTTGGTCAAAGGATTGGAACTTCCCTTTTGAAGGCCAGCGGCTTTCTTCAACAACACTGATGCCGGAGGGGTTTTCAAAATGAAGGTAAAAGACTTATCGGCAAATGCCGTAATGACCACGGGGACGGGAAGACCCGGCTCCATTGCCTGAGTAGCTGCATTAAACGCCTTGCAAAACTCCATAATATTCAAACCACGCTGACCCAGTGCGGGACCAACCGGCGGTGATGGATTGGCTTTACCTGCAGGTATTTGCAGTTTGATATAGCCGACTACTTTTTTTGCCACAATCAACTCCTTAATTACGGGTATAACGCGAATGTTTGTTTCGCTCCCCAAACAAAGCTATGGATTGTAACCCGGTTTCTAAAAAAAATCAAACAAATGCTATATTTTTTCGACTTGGCCGAATTCCAATTCGACAGGGGTTTCCCGACCGAAAATCTGGACGGAGACCCTGAGTTTGTTGCGCTCGTAGTTCACTTCTTCCACAACGCCGTTAAAATCGGCAAAAGGCCCCTCGTTTACCCTGACTTGCTGTCCTACCTCGAATTCAATTTTGGGTTTTGGTTTGTCACCATCGGAGCTGACTTGGGAAATGATGGCATCCACTTCGCGTTGGGAAATGGGTATGGGGCGATTGGCCGTCCCACCCACAAAACCGGACACCCTTGGCGTACTTTTAACCAAATGCCAAGAGTCGTCCGTCATTTCCATCTCCACCAATACATATCCCGGAAAAAATTTCCGCTCGCTAATGGTACGCCTACCATTTTTAATATCCACTACTTCTTCAACCGGAACCAAAATCTGACCGAAATAATCTTCCATTTCCTCACGGAGGATACGTTCTTTCAAAGTCTTTTGTACATTCTTCTCAAAACCTGAATAAGCCTGCACCACATACCAACGTTTCGACATAGCGATTAGCCTCTTTTCATAATTATATCGAAAAACAGCCAAGAAATTAAAGCATCTACTCCATAAAGAAATATAGTAAGTAAAGAAATGAAGACTATTACAAATCCTGTCATCCTGATTGTATATGCCTTGCTTGGCCAAACTACTTTTTTCAGCTCTTCCGTAGAGTCAAATATATATTTGATCAGCCGCCGAAAATTACCCAGCATAAATACAAATAATGCCAACAAAATAGAAACCGGCATCAGTGCATTTTTTAAGAAGGCAGGCGCACCCGCGATATAAGGCGAGTTTGACAGCCATGCGGCAGCAGCTAAAATTGCCGCAGAAGTAATTAATTTTAAGAAACCGAATCTTACAGATTTCTTCACTTGTTGAATCTTTTGGCCTAATTCGGAGTCCAATTTTATTGAACCTAAAGAATTATTACCATCAGGTGTCTTTTTAGACATAATCCCATCCACCATATTTATAAATAAAAAAACTAACCGACAACCAGGCCGGTTAGTTTTTTAATTTGGCAGGCCAGGAGGGTCTCGAACCCCCAACCCTCGGTTTTGGAGACCGATACTCTACCAATTGAGCTACTGGCCTC